>CAYWHV010000715.1:0-1511 GCA_964458045.1 uncultured Methanospirillum sp. | reverse complement strand
ATGACCTTCTCCAGCATGGGATCAGCAAAAACCTGAGCTCCTGACAGGCTCTCCTCAATTATTACGGTCCTGGCATCAAACTGTTCAGCGGCTTTCTGGAAGCATCGGGAAAGATCCTGCCAGAGAGCCTTTTCAAAGCCCAGCACCTGGTAATCATGGGTGAATTCTATCTGCTTCTGGATTGTCAGTGCATATGACAAAATCCGGTCCAGGTTGGCCCTGATATCAGGAGAGACATCCGACCTTGGTATACTGTCAAGGAACAGAAGTAAACCTCCGAGTGAGTTCAGAATGTCATGTCTGGTGATGGAGGAGAGCAGCTGGAGTTTCCGGTTCGCCTCAAAAATAGCCCTTTCGTTTCTCTTTCGCTCGGTGATATCCCGGCAGATGGAGAGAACAACACGGGACCCATGAAGCTCGAAGAGATGCGCTGAAACCTCAACCGGAAAGATGGATCCGTCTTTTCTGATATGGGTGCCTTCAAATATCACATGCCCGCCACTGATGAGGTGCATGGTGATGTCAGGAGCAGCCTCTTTATCAGATATGGTATTGATGTCAAAGACTGCTTTTTCAAGGAGTTCCTCATGTGAGTAACCAAGAGCCCTGCATGCTGCATCATTGACCTCAATGAATCGTCCGTGAGTGTTATCCTCACGCAATTCATGCAGAAAAATTGCATCTGATGCATTATTGAACAATTGACGAAACCGCTCCTCGCTCTCCCTGAGTGCCTCTTCGGCCCTTTTCTGAACGGTGATGTCATGGAGGAGTTCTACGACCAGCTCAGGCTCTCCGTCTGCATTGAGAATTGGATTACTGGTGCATTCAAGATATTTGCCAAGTTCAGGGATGTATTTCTGAACCGTGTATGCCTCTCCGCGTGCA
Organism: uncultured Methanospirillum sp.; assembly: GCA_964458045.1. Classification (GTDB taxonomy): domain Archaea; phylum Halobacteriota; class Methanomicrobia; order Methanomicrobiales; family Methanospirillaceae; genus Methanospirillum. Next base: position 623 of record CAYWHV010000715.1, on the reverse strand, counting down.
ATGGCTTCAGAGGTTGCACAGGGAACACAGGGAACATCCCTGCCGATGAGTTCATAACACTTCTTCCCCGTAATATCAGAGGGCGAAAGGCCCAGGGCTTCATACCCGGCTTTATTGTACCGGATAAGGGTATGATCCGGAAGTTGCAGACCCACGATATCATGAATGCCGTCAAGCATGCCCTCAATAATCATATTTGCCTGAATGAGTTCCTTTTCTCCCTGCTTTTTTTCAGTGATATCGATGAAGGATGCCATGATGGCCTGAGGGCTGCCTGATTCATCAAGAATGGTATGGGCTGATACCAAAAGGACAGCATGAGCACCGTCTGCAAGTTCCGCCTCCATCTCTCCCTGCCATCTTCCACTGGTCCGGATGGTATTGATGACCTCTTCAGCCTGCCCGGATTTTTTCCAGAAAGATGTTGCATGTTTTCCCAGAACCTGATCCGGGGATTGATATTTCCAAATTGACAGAAATGCAGGGTTTACATAGGTAAGAAGTCCTGAAAGGCTTGCCAATGCAATACCATTCATGGAAGATTCAATTGCATAATTTTTCAGATACAAAGCCTCATGAATCTCTTTTTGATGAATAACTCCCCAGAGTTCATTTCCAAGTGC
>CAYWHV010000714.1:1090-1525 GCA_964458045.1 uncultured Methanospirillum sp. | reverse complement strand
TGATATCTGACGGACTGATCCCGGCTTCCTTAAACTTTTTCTGATAAAACCCGACGTTGGCACAGCGGGAAACAGTTTCAAGAAGACGCTTTTCCTGAAGAACTTTGAGATCTGCAGGTTTCATCGTCTCAATTGCCTCATCCCAGAACATAACCTTGATATCCTGAACTCCTCTCCTGAGAAGTCTTTGCAAGTTACGTTGGAAGGGAGAGTGAATAACCATTGTTACACGATAACACGGAACACGGGTTTTTAGAAATAACGAGAAGGGCAGATTATATTATGTAAAGATGAGGGAAATCGCCCGGCATCTTAAAGACGCGAATAAATTCGTCAGGAATCATGAGAGAATATTATAAAATTTGACCAATTTTAACAATACACTTAAATAACTAATCAGACTATTGCTACATGGAGATGACCATGACAGATATA
>CAYWHV010000714.1:0-1080 GCA_964458045.1 uncultured Methanospirillum sp. | reverse complement strand
GGGAGAGTGAATAACCATTGTTACACGATAACATGGAACACGGTATTTAAAATGAAGACAAGGACCGATCATCGCGTATGAAGATTCACAAAAGCACCCAATCTCGTAGAACATGAAGAAAATTGTCATGAATCATAATGGAATATTATAAAATTTGACCTGTTTTAAACAATACAGATAAATAACTAATCGGACTATTCCTACATGGAGATGACTATGACAGATATTATTTCAATGGTAACAAGTCCTCTCAATGCGACTATTTCAACTGTTGCCGACATTATCCCATATGTCATTGCAGCCATCATCATCCTGCTTGTTGGCTGGATTGCAGGGAGATTCCTTGGAAAAGTGGGTTCGGTCATTGTTCAGAAGACAGGAGTTGAAAAGAGTTTTGAGTCCACACCGATCGGAAAAAACTTCTCCGACTCGTCCTATTCGCTCTCTCAGCTGACTGATTATGTGATTCGAATCGTTGTGTACCTGCTTGCACTCATGTCTGCTGCAGATACCCTCCAGATTCAGTCTCTGCAGAGCATCATCGCAGGTATCGTTGCATTTATCCCGCACATCATTGCATTCATCCTCATTCTGTTCATCGGCCTTTTGCTGGTCGATTACTTTGCGGATTTTATGGTAAAAATGGGAAAAGCTTCGGAGATCGAGCTGATCAACCCTCTTATTGTGGTACTTCGCATCTTCCTGTATTTCATCGTGATTGTGCTCGCATTAACACAGCTGAACATCAATCTTGACATAATTTATGCGTTTATTATCCCGCTCTCATGGGGCATCAGCCTTGGAATCGGTGGCGCAATCATCCTGTTCTTTGGATGGGGTCTGAAGGATAAAAGTCCTGAGTTACTTGACCAGTTTCTTGGGAAGAACAAACCCTGAAAAACCCATTCCTTTATCTTTTGATACTGCCTTTTAGAATTATATGCAGGTTGTCGGCATCAACAGCAGCCCGAAGAAGAAGAGTAACACAGATATTTTGTTATCCACTGTCCTCACCGGTGCCTCTGACGGTGGATGTGAAACAATCCATATCGACCTTTACAATTACGAGATCGAGTATTG
>CAYWHV010000713.1:0-1528 GCA_964458045.1 uncultured Methanospirillum sp. | reverse complement strand
ATCTCATTCGTATATCCATCAATTACTGCAAAGTACCCACAATTTTGATAGGTATACCTGATAATCCAGAATGGATACAGAATTTTGCTGAAAGACCTGGGAGAGACAAAAGTTTTTGCATATGTGACATTTGATATTCCCGATGCGGCCTCATGAAATACCATGTCCCTAATTCCAGATGCAGCACGTTCAATTCCATCATGTACTGATTCAATGGCATCAAAGACCAAGACTTCTTCTTCATCGACTGCCTTTACTTCTCCTTGTGGAATTTCAATGTCCTGGACTCCAATCTCATCAGCATTACAGGCTATACCATTCCAGTCACAGGTAAGACTAACATCAGCTTCTTTATAATCAATCGTGGTTTTTCCGTCAACCTGCTCTTTATTATATCCACAGACAATCGCCCTGCCCTGCCCAATCATCCTCCAGAAGGGGAGATAAATCAGGTTTGTCTCGGTAATCTCTCCGATTTTTTTCAGATCACGAGCTTTTTTATAAATGAGAGAGCCTTCGGAAAACCATTTTTTTACCCTCTTTGTAGCATCCTTTTGAGAAACCCTGGATTGGCACTGGAGTGTTTTTTCCCGCTCAAATGATCCGGTAGTACTCACTGTACCACAAAACGGGCAAAGGATAGATGAATCCCCCTCATCAACCTTTAATGCACCACCACATGAGGGACAGGTTAAATTTACAATAAGTTTAGCCATGTTATCCCTCCACTACTGAGCCTCTGGCCCCGATGATCGAACGTGCCATAAATCTGGTGGCAACGATGCCAAACAAAATGAGGATGAAAAAAACCGGATGCATGTATATGCCCAATAGTATTCCGAGAAGACCTGCTAAAAAACCAATGAAAAAAACTGTTCCAAAGGGAAGGGACGAACGGACAGGATACATGGTAGCATGCACGGCTCCTGATGATCCATCAATTACTGCATGCCAGGTCTCATCGTTGAATTCGTATTCAACCTGATATATCGGAAAATACAGCAGGGATTGTGAGACCTCTGTTCCCGGCAGGTCATGCAGATATACTTCCATCGTGATATCCGGATCTATTTTTTCAGCATCAAGGGAACCAACGGTGTCATCAAAGATCTTCATTGAGCCGGGTGGAACGGTCAGGTTTTCTATTCCTTCAATAAGAGTCCCTCTGGCCGGACGGGTAAATTTTCTCTCTTCCCCATCAATCATACGGGTGAAGAGATAAACAGGAAAAAGTATTCGCTTAAAAATCTTTATTTTAGCATTTTGATGTAAATCTTTAGCCATTCGCGGGTTTTTTAACCACCGAGTGAAGATCTTTCCTGCGGCGTCCTTATCAATGATAAATGGGATCAGGTAATAAAACATCACACCTGAACGGTCAATAAATGATGTTGTATGGCAATATTCACACGAATGAAAACTGATTCGTGGAGAAACAGGAATGGGGGCACCACATTGAGGACAGAAAAAAGCAGCCATGAAATACAATTCGTAAGAGGATGAATATATTTTTCTATACCCCCTTGAG
>CAYWHV010000712.1:0-1528 GCA_964458045.1 uncultured Methanospirillum sp. | reverse complement strand
CCTTCAATTCAATCAGAATAGCCTTTCTTCCTAATCTAACAGCCTCATAACCTTCAGATCCTATACCTCCGAATGGAGTTAAAACGGTTTCACCGGGATTAGTATAGAGTTTTATGCACCGTTCTATTGTGCCCAGCTGAAGCGGGCATATATGCTTTTCGTCGTCTTTATCTCTGGCAGTTGTGTATTGAAGTGTATCTGATTCATGGATTCCCGTCCATATACCACCGGCCCAATCAATCCAAACCTCATTATCCATTTCTCCATTATCTACAGGGTTAACGGTTTCTTCCTGCTTTCCTGGCTTCTTGAATATCAATATATGATCAAGGATCGCAGGCCTGCAATCCAGTGAATCTTTTCGGAGTTGAGTAAATAATAACCCCTTTGCCTTTGTTCTGATAGCCTGAGATTGTGGATTCTTTGTTACTATTGCCCGACCATAAAAAGTCCAACCCTCTTGTAAATGGGCTTCAATAACAGCACCCGGAAAATCTCTCATACCAATATATCCGTCTTTCATCTGCATTGCCGGAATATCAGAAGTATGCACACAACTCATTCTACCCGGTTTCGTAACCCTTAAAAGTTCTTTAATTATGAAAGTATAATGAGTAAAAAACTCATGCCAATCCTTACTATTGCCGAGATCCCTATTAGTAGCCGAATAAGTATATAAGTCAGCAAAAGGAGGCGAGTAAACTGAAAGATGAATCGAGTTGTTTTTAAAGTCTTTCAACTTCTCGCAACTATCATTTAGATATGCTTCAAATTTTTCTGACTTAAATTCATTAGTATTAAAGTCAGTATTAATTGCCTTTACATTTTTACCAAGTTCTTCCATTTCATATAGTTTTACTTCATTAATTAATCCAACCATCATGCGTTCTGCCATTTCTGCTTTTTTCTTTACGTTCTCATATATTGCAGTTTCTATGTCAGAAATGATAATATAAACATTAACTTGTTTATCCTGACCAAACCGATAACACCTGCGAATCGACTGATAATAACTCTCCCATGAATCATTTAATCCATAGAAAATAATATTATGACAATTTTGAAAGTTCATCCCGAAACCTCCGATCTTTGGTTTGGTTATTAATATTCTGATTTTGCCATCCTGAAAATCTTCAAACATCTGAGCCTTAAATTCTGGTGAGTCAGCACCTTTTACATCAACGGAATCATCTATATTTTCTCTTGCTGATTTACTTTCAATATCCAACCCACACCAAATAATCCATTGTTCACCGTTGGCTGTTAGTTTTTTAATCTCATTAATCTTATTGTTGATTGTCTGTTTGCGAATATCAGATCGCTGTTTCAATCCCTTTAGTCCAGAAAAAAACAATTCATCAACAGGCTTATAATCCGAATCGGTGATTACCGGCACAATGTTTAATTTTGGAAGTAGATAACCATAAGCATCATATTCCAAGTCGGAAGGCTTCTGAATAGCCATTGCCCACGAAGATAACCACCTGAAATATTCCTTTTGAGCATGGTATCTAAGTCGCCATTCCGT
>CAYWHV010000711.1:0-1531 GCA_964458045.1 uncultured Methanospirillum sp. | reverse complement strand
TCACCCTGAACGGACGAGTGAAAAGCGGGGTATGATGAATCGGTTTCATACAACTCTTAAGACCGTATCATACCTGCACCTCATCCGGGTCTGGCAGGGGAAGGTATGAGGAAGTACTGGGGCAGAAAGGTCGCGGGGATGGTACCGGAGGATAACGGAGCCATGGTATGATTCCCCTTCCATCATTCCGGATTCTGATTCTCACCGGCATTCTGGTTCCCACCAACCCCTGATGATCATCACCAACGTAGACCCGCCATATGCATACCTTGACCGGACCGGCGAGATTCGGGGCAAAAGTATCGAACTCGTAAAAATCCTTGCCGAACGAACCGATACACAGTATACCCTTGAATTTCTCCCCTGGTCTGCCGCGTATGGACGAACCCTCTCTAATCCCGGAACCGCTCTCGTTCCGACAACCTGGACTGAGGAACGGGCCCCCCTGTTCAGGTGGGTCGGCCCCATTGACACCATTCATTACGCTTTTTTTGCCCGGACTGATGACCCCGTCAGTATTGAGAACATACCAGAGGATCTCCAGGCGGTTTCAACAATTGCCGTGGTCAGGAATACAGCAAAGCATCAGCAGCTGCTCATGGAAAATATTACCAACATTATGACATTTGCCAACGAGTATGACTGTATGGACGCTCTTCTTTCCGGAAAAGCAGATCTATGGTGTGGTACTGATGATATGTTCCTGGATGACAGCCATCTGAAAGGTGGGGATCATACGAAAATCCGGAAGGTCTGCCTCTGGAGAACAAAAAAAGTCTATATTGCATTTCATATCGACACCCCGGATGAGGTTATCCGGGCATGGCAGAGTGCCTATGATTCACTGGAACCTGAAGTAACAGATAAACTGCTCACCCGGTATCTTCCCTATTACTGTTCGTGGATTGATTGTCTTCCTGGTTTTGAAAAGAATGGCAGTGATCATGCACACACCTGAACCTGTCGATATCAGGTCGGGACCCATGCTGTCAGAATCAGGACAAAACAAGGTAATCGGAGTTATTGCGCTTGGGATGGCTGCCGTCTCCCTGTATCTGGGAACCATCATCTTTCTCCTCCCTGATGTGACATATGGGTATGGATATCACATTGCAGAATGGGCGGTTGTTATCCAGAGTGTGGTGATCGCCTCATTATTCGTCTTTTTTGGAAGAATTGGTGATCAGGTAAGTCTTCCGGTGATATTCAGGTATGGTCTGATTCTTCTTACCATCGGTTTTGTGTGTACCGGCCTTATCGCTCATCCATATGTATACCTCCTCTCGTCTGTGCTCCTTGCGATTGCGTCAGCGATGGTCAGTGCGGTTGCCGGCGGAATTATCAGATCCACCCTCCCCCTCTCCCGCCTGCCGTTTGGAATCGCGGTGATGTATCTGGGCTCCTGTTCCGGGTTTATTTTTGGCCCTTCTCTGGTTGTCCTGGTCTCGTCATTATACTCCTGGAACCTCTTTTTTCTTATCATCACACCGATTAGCTGCATTGCAGCGTACCTGACCGGCCGGGTATGTGA
>CAYWHV010000710.1:0-1533 GCA_964458045.1 uncultured Methanospirillum sp. | reverse complement strand
TCGTGAGATCAGGGAGGAGAACCGGGTATAAAAGTCCATGATGGTAGTAACCCTGTCTTTACTCCACCGGGGAACCCGGTCCAGTGCTGCCAGGTACTCTTCTGTATCAAACCCGAATCTCTCAGCCTGTGCAGAAAAAACCTCCCGATCCGGCACTTCGTCATCAAAGAAGAACTGACCTAAAAAGAGATTTCCCATGTGCCTGTTTCCGATTATGATGGGAGTGACCATATCCCACATATTATTTTTGCACTTGTACACAAGGTACTGTCCCTGTTTCACATTCCGGGTAAGATAAAGATCGCTTTCAAGACAGTTTTTACAGCTCTCCTCATGCACCCGGTGAAATTTCGTGCAGATATCCTGCCACCCTGTAGCGACCAGGATATTGCCTTTCAGGTCCAGAATCGCGATTCCCATATTGGTAAGAGCGTAAAAATCGTTCATGAGGAGTTGCAGCTCATGACTGTCGATAATATTTGCAAACTCCTCTTCACCGATATCGTACTCAGGAGTGAGAATGGAATCCAGTTTTAACTGGAGCATCTTTTCCCGGTCGAGAAGCACCTGACGACTTTCAGCAAGCTCATCATAATTCTGACGAAGTTCTTCTTCGGATGAGCGGATCTCCTCGTTTGCCGCTGAAAGGGCTTCGTTCTGCTTTGAGAGTTCCCCTTCTGCACGTCTTCTCCGGATTATCTCCCAGGTCATCGTGCCAAGAGTCTGCAGGGCATCAATGTCATCATCACGGTAATCTGATTCTTTATTGGCAACCGCCAAAATCGCGACTATCCGGTCACCATCACAGACCGGCACCCCCAGGAACCGGGTGATTTCAACATGACCGGCTGGATATCCGTGCTTTGCATGATGAGGAAGAGAGTAATCATTTATCACAAATGAAGTCCGGTTCCGAATACATTCTCCCCATATACCTGCTGTATCGATCGGAAAATGAAGGGGTTTATCCCTGACCCTGCAGATATCCATGGCTCCCTCTGACCAGGAATGAATAATCATCTCCGATTCATCAGCAGAAAGGGTCCCGATAAATGCATACTGACTTTTCGCGATATGAAGGCTCTGTTTGAGCGAATAATTGAGGATATCAATCTCTGATGCATGAGCCATACTGAGAAGGGTCAGGAAAGACTGGAGACGGAGCAGGTGGAGTTTATTCTCCTCATCTGACTTTATCCGATCAGTGCAGTCATGAAATACTCCAAGCAGTGTTTTCTGTCCGTCCAGTTCCATGAGAGACCCGTTCACATCTGCAAAGAATATACTTCCGTCCTTTCTTTGGAAGGGGATATTAGGGATAAATGACAGGTCCCCTGAACGCATCTTCTCAAACTCTGACATGACCGTGGGGAGGGCATATGCCGGATGGATTTCTGCGGTGGTATGCCCGATAAGATCTTCCCGTGTAGTTCCAAGCATCCGGCTCATCGTCTCATTTACAAAAACAAATCTCTTTGTTCTGACATCGGCAACGATGATGCCTTCAGGTATGTTTTCAAGAACCGTTCTGAT
>CAYWHV010000709.1:0-1534 GCA_964458045.1 uncultured Methanospirillum sp. | reverse complement strand
GGATCATGCTCACAACCCATCTGAAGGAAGATTCCCTCATTATCAGGTGGGAGGATAACGGGGTTGGCATTCCTATCGATCAAAAAGAGCAGATCTTTGAACGCGGGTTTGGAAAAAATACCGGATTCGGGCTTTTCCTTGTCCGTGAAGTGCTTCAGATTACCGGGATGAGCATTCGGGAAACCGGGAGTTTCGGGTCAGGAGCGGTGTTTGAGATAATTGTCCCGAAAGGGGTATACCGGACCATGCACCCCGCCGGAGAGTAATGGCTGATCGCCTGATACAATCCACACTCCCACTCGGGAGAAAGGGGAAAAATATCCGATATTCCGAAATTGAAATATAATGAATTCAGATCCCATCCCCGTTGATGTTATACCGCCACTCTCCACGTTCCTCCCTTTAAGTCTGCAGCATTTGTGTGCCATGTTTGGAGCGACGATTCTCGTCCCGATCCTTCTGGGCATTGATCCGGCAACGACTCTCCTCTTTAATGGAATTGGAACTCTCATTTTTCTGGTTATCTGCCAGTGGAAGGTTCCTGCCTATCTTGGGTCCAGTTTCGTATATATTGCACCATCCTATAATAATCGGTGTATCAGATACCATGATCGACCTGGGTCCTGCAAACCTGGAGGGAATGTCTCTTGCTACTCTTGCAGGAGTAGTCCTGAATCTCATTTTTCTCATAGCCGACAAGATCGGTTTTCATGGTGATGCATAAAGGCAAAAGGTACTGATGGTATCGTTCCCGGACTCGTGTATCCCCAACCTCAAATCAGGTTCTTTTATATGCCAAACATCCTATGTTATACTATAGGGCCATGGAGTGAGCATAGAAATATTCGGAAAAACTGCCCGAATTCCTCGAAAACCTGTAGGAAAAATGAACGAATCATCGGCAATCCATTCAGTTCACTGCAGACTGGTTTGCATAGTTCGCGATCCTGCTCTATGACAGAATGCCGGATGTATTAATTGCATCGTTCCCTCAAGACATATGACCACCATACTCTACATCGATGACGAACCTCTGGTAGCCGACGCATCAGTAAAATTTCTGAGGCATTCAGGGTTTGAGGTAGATGTAGCCTTATCTGGCAGGGAAGCCCTCGAAAAGTTACAGGCCGGAAGGTATGAGGCAGTCATATCTGATTACCACATGCCAGGCATGACCGGCATTGATCTATTAAAGATAATCCGTTCAGAGATTGGAGACATTCCGTTCATTCTCTTCACCGGAAAGGGAAGAGAAGAAGTCGTTATTGAAGCGATTGAGCAGGGGGTTGATTTTTACGTCCAGAAAGGCGGAAGCCCGGGTCCGTTGTTTGCCGATCTCACTCATAAAATCAATATCGCAATAAAACGTCGTGAATCAGAACGGTTATTACGCACAAATGAGGAGCGACTCCGGAAGGCACAGGAGATTGGAAAGATAGGGTGCTGGGAATATTCTATCGGTTCAGATGTGTTATGGTTGTCAGAAGAAGCACTCCGGCTCTATGGGATGGACGGGCCAGCCCGTGATGTCCCG
>CAYWHV010000708.1:0-1537 GCA_964458045.1 uncultured Methanospirillum sp. | reverse complement strand
AACTGTGTGAGTATAATAGATTTTTACAGAGATAATTATGAAGTTCATCTTTTCTAATTTTCTTCAGGTTGCGTAGTGAGATTATGCAAAAATCCAAATTCCATCAATCAAAAAGTTATCTCGTGATAATAACGCAAATTTCGAACCTTTGAGTAATCCCATATATACCCTATTCCAAAATATAACAATAATAACCCATGATATGTATCTTAATCGGGGAGATTGTTCATAGGTATCTATCTCTTCAGAAAAATCAAACAATTGGCGACAGTATTTTTGAGTCACCATTCAGTGGACACTCCACCTGAATACTTCAGTATTACATTTTTACACAGATACATATGTTTATGCAAGACATATAAGGATGGAATGACCTCTCTTACTAGATATATCCGGCATCTTCACTATTTTGCAAGAGGATACGAGTTATTTATTGTTTTTTTATTATTCGTTGCCATCATTATCGGGTTAATTGACGCTTTAAGTGTCTCTCTTTTATACCCGATGCTCTCAGTTGGTTTTCTAACCCAGACAGATACCATCCCGATGTATGATCTCATCACAGAAATAGGATCAATTATTCCCATCGGGTCAACTTTTGTTCATCTTGGGCTTTTATTCATCCTTCTGACAGGATTATCATTATCCCTTCAGTTACTCTACTGGAAGATTGCCTTAATTTTCCAGCGAAATGTTACTATTGGTATTAAAAAAGCCATCTTTACCAAGGTCGACTCGAATGATTATCGGTTCTTCGTAGATTCAAAACAGGGTGATTTAATTAACCTGTTTAATCAGAGCCCATTTTATATCCAACAAACCTATGAAAAGATTATTGCCATTATTACCGATTTTATTAGTTCTGTTACCGTGGTAATAATGCTTTTTTTCGTATCTCCAACAGGGCTCATTCTTGTACTGGTCGGGGGAATCCTCTTTTACCTTCTTATTAACATCATCGGAAAAAATATTTCTGAAAAACTCGGGTATTTGCAGATAGCTTCAGGCCAGTCAGAGAATAAAGTAATCAATGAATTTATTTCCGGAATCAAACCAATCCGGGCGTTACATGCGTCAGCTCATTGGAAAATGCAGTATGATACTGCATTACAGATCTATTGGGACAGATTTGCTGAATTTATGTTCATCCAACGTCTCCCCATTATCGCAATTAATTCATTATTCTACATGACAATTGGTGCTATTGTACTGATCTTGTATATTTATTATGCAGAAAGTTTCCTCCAGGTTATACCTGTTCTAGGGACGTTTTCAGCAGGGATGATGAAGATCCTTCCCAAGATCATGAACATGGGATCCTATAAACTGGATTTGAAAAATGGCTTACCCCATGTCACCTCAGTGTATTCATTCCTGAATAATGACAGTTATAAAACCATAGAATCAGGAAAAATCGCCTGTAAAGAGATAAAATCAGACATCCTACTTCAGAACCTTAGTTTCTCATACAATCATTCACCCATCCTGCATAATGTCACGATGAAGATATGCAAAGGCTCCATGACCGCTTTAGTCG
>CAYWHV010000707.1:0-1538 GCA_964458045.1 uncultured Methanospirillum sp. | reverse complement strand
CCTGAGTACCGTTCCCACCAGTAGTTATGAATCAAAGTCCGGAACTTCTATGGCAACTCCCCACGTATCCGGGCTTGCTGCTCTTATCAAGTCGCGAAACCAGACCCTCACAAATGTTCAAATAAAAGAGATCATCCTGAACACGGTTGATCATCTTCCCCAGTGGAGCGGAAAAGTCCTGAAAGGAGGGAGAATCAATGCGTACAGTGCTCTCCACAGTGCCCGGCCTCCGTTGGAAGCGAAATTCTACGGTGTCCCGGGAACTGAAGTATTTCCATATTCAGTCAGGTTCTATGATGCCTCTGAAGGAAATCCGACAGAGTGGGAGTGGAATTTTGGAGATACAACAACATCTTCGGAGCAGAATCCCCCTGTCCATACCTATCCGAGTCCGGGAAGTTATACGGTAACCCTCACGGTTTCTCGTGATTAGGGTTCACAAAACTGATTGGGCCTTGGAAATATCCTTCCTTTTGTTGATTATACACAGGACATTCATGATGTTTTTGCATCATGGTTCACGAGTGGGGCAAACGCTTAAATTTGCGATCCCGTAAGTATCTACCATAACGATTCGGAGATATGGTATGTACAGGTATGGTGCATGGATAGCCATTCCAGTCTGTTTTCTCTTTGTATGCGGAATGGTAGCGGGAAGCAATGATGCTGGAATCCAGGATCAGATAGATCAGGTATCTGTCCTAACCTCGGGTACCAATCCGGTTGACACCGGTCATCAGGCGGAAATAATAACCGATCCTGATGCAGCAGGTTCCCGTACACGACTCGTCCTGCTGGGGACTACCGGTGGGGTCTCCTGGTGGCCTGACACCGACCGTGCCAGTTCCTCATCTGCCCTCGTGGTCAATGATACCCTGTACCTGATCGATCTCGGGCAGGGTTCAACCTCGAAACTCTCCCAGGCTTTCAATACCGGTGATATATGGGATTCTCCCGGCGGGTCGTCCACCTTCATGGAACGGATCCGGGCGGTGTTCTTCACCCATCTTCACATGGACCATACTGCTGACTACCCGTCTTTTCTGCTCATCGGACCTGGGACCGGTCTTGGAACTTCATATGATCCTGGGACAGGCAGAACTGTCCGTAACCCTGTTCAGATAATCGGTCCGGGTGACCGGGGACAGCTCGAAGATGACAAAACCAACTTCACCACTCACGGGGGAGAGATCATCTATACAGACAGCCGGGATCCCTCCCTGATCACGCCGACACCAGGGCTGCGGCAGATGACCGGTCATATCTGGCAGGCATATGCCCAGACCATCAATGATATTACCCTTGATGACGGATATCCGGACTTTCGCAGTCTGGTAGAGATCAGGGAGATTGGCGGATCCGGAGATGGTGATATTGTGATGCCGGTTTTTGTCGGGGATCCAAACTCAGGGACATGTCCCGCAATGGAACCGTTTGAAGTGTACCGGGATGATAATGTGAGAGTGACAGCAATCCTTGTTGATCATCACCAGGTATATCCCTCATTTGCATACCGGTTCGACACACAGGATGGTTCG
>CAYWHV010000706.1:0-1539 GCA_964458045.1 uncultured Methanospirillum sp. | reverse complement strand
CGCGTGCATCTGGTAAAGAGATTAGCGGGTGAGATATTATACGGGAATTCAAAAAAAGATTAATCCAACCGGATAATAAGAACTCTTGATCCTATCCAGTCCTTGGGTACATCCACACGAGCCCCGGTTCCCTGTGGTTTTACAATCTTCTGTTTCGATTCATCGTCTCCAATGATTGCAAACCCGGACGCAGCAAACTCACGGGAATATTCAGCACCCGGACCGGATAAAGAAAGGGTGACAATTTCTTCACTCTCGTCCGCTAATTCATCCCGCCAGTCTTTAAATCTCCGGATGATTGCATCAAGTCCTCTCCGGATGATTACTCCATCAGCCACCTTTGCATCATATTCATATGATTCCGCCAGGTCTTTGATCTCCTCATCGGTTGTTTTTGCAGTAAGTTCATCTATCCGATCAACAAACCATTCATTTGCATCCCAGAGACCCCCTTCCTCAAGAAGATGAAAAAATTTATACGGATTCCGCTCAATATCATACTCCAGCGAGTAAAGTTCCTGGGTCGCCTCATCACTCAATCGCCCCTTGTTATTATGCCCATCATAATATGATTCGTACCCTTCACAGATTGATTCTATCCGGGGTAAGAGTTCATCAACATCGTCTTTTAGATACCGGGGATCCACATTGTTCGGGAGTTTAATGAGTCTTCGGAGACCGTGCCATACATCTCCGGGAGTTGAGTTATCCCGGTAATAGGTCTCTACCCCTACCTCTTCATTCTCCCAATCGACTGACAGATAGATGTCTGCCTGGTAATGGTTGTTGAACGGGTCTTCTTCAATCAGATCAGTCGTGTTCTCATACTCTGGAATGGTGTTCCTCATCTCAATTCACCATTCATATATTATTCATATAAGTATAAAAAAGTATTGATTGTTGCGGATCAATCTTCATCTCTCCAATTTAATTGCTCATTTGAAACCTCTTGTTCTAACAAATCAATCACTTCATCTAATCCTGATGTCCCATCGTCACTAAATTCTTCAAACGTTCGTAATAACGATTCTGTATCTTTTGCATATTCTAACTCTGACCATTGATCTGCAGTTAAAAAATCTGCATCCAGGTTTACTACAGGTATTTTCTCTAATCCTGCCTCTTTAGCTGCTTGAAGTCTATGCGATCCGGTTATTGCTTGTTCGCCACCCAATGTAATAATTGGATTTCCTTTCCAACCATATTGTTCCATACTACTGATTAATTCATTTAAACGTGAATGACTCCTCACGGGATTAAAGGGATTAATATAATTTGGAGATACCCATTCCACATGAAACTTATTCATTACCGAACCTTCCTCATTCTCCTTTATTTTTTTATCATGGGTATTATAGTTTGTTTTTGATTTAGAAGACATATAATACATTCCCCCTCTCTTGCCTCTATATACCATCAACCCTTTTGGCGCTTTCTGTCCTGGTTTGATATATTTCTTGCCTTTCTGGATGATATTCGATTTCAGGGAGGCTATCTCCCGGAGTCGGAGGAGAGTCAAATAACTCATACTGACAAAAG
>CAYWHV010000705.1:0-1542 GCA_964458045.1 uncultured Methanospirillum sp. | reverse complement strand
AATTTGGGACTACAAGTGTAGGTTTGTGTGGATTTCTTATGTCTTCATCCCAGACATGGACATCGAAAAAATCAGAAGATAGCATCCTTCGCAGGCGGTTTTTGATTTCCGGATCATACTGAATCTGGTCAACATTCTGGGTTTCATCGGCAATTACTTTGTTAAGATTGACTTCAACCGAAAAATGAATTTTTCCGGCTTTATTATAAATGTACCAAAGATTATTTTCAAGTTGAGTGACATCTACAATCACATCTTTTGGATAGGTAACTCCTTCGAGAGAAGTTGCAAGTAGTAGTTCATTCTGGGAACATCCCTTGCTAGCCTCGGTTTTTGAGCCGATGAGACTGTATAAATAAATAGCGGTACTTATCCGTGTATTTGATCCATATGCGGATTTATTATCAATTTTCTGACATTTCGCTGAATCTTCATCATTGACAATATCGGAGTTGATAACAGACTGAAACTCCCCTCTAGCTATTTTATTGGTCAGTTCCTGGAAGATGTTCATATCATTAAGATCCACAATCCCGGGCGTAATAATTGGATCAGTATCCAAATTATCAACATTGTGATAGATATTTTTCATAACATGGGAGAGGAGTCGGAGAACACCGCGTGTCTTCTGGAATTCTGCGATGGTGGCAACCCGTTCATAGAGGAGGTCTACAAGAGCCGGATGGAAAGGATATGATTTTGCAATCTTTGTCCGATAGGGAAGAGATAATACTTCTTCAGGAAAAGATCCTTGATTTTCTGCGTAAAATTTTTGGAGATGTTCTGCAACATCGGTTGCATACTGGTGATCAACGAATCGAAACAATCTTTTCCTGATAATATCGTATATCTCAGAACGCTCCATAGGTACAGTAAATGAACCTTCCCGCCCACTAATTTCCTTGATCTTCGATTTATATTGTTCGAGAAGCTCTGCCTCCTCTTTGTAGGCAGATTCAGATCCCGGAAGGGTAATAATCAGCATTGCGTTCTTACTATTAACAATAACATCAGTTAATGTGTGAAAAAATGATACCGTTATCTCCGCGAGATTCTGTTTTCCAATATCTTCAGCTTTGGCATCCTTAAGATAATTCACTAGCTCATCAATCATGATGAGAACGGGCTTGCTCGAAGAATTGATAAGACTTGTAAGGGTATCGGCATCAGGTCGACGCATTTCCTGATCATAATCCTTAACAAGATCATATTGGTCTAATTGGCGGCCAATCTCACCCCAGATTGTTCGTGCCTTAGCAGGAGATTTAACAGAAGATATATTGTGGCAATCTATTGCAATGAGGGAAATATCTGGAATGTCTGATAGATTCAAAGATGAAATAATTTTCTTAAGGTCTGAATTCGTTTTTGCAATTTCAGAATTGTAAAATAAATGATATAATGCAACGAGAGTATGGGTTTTTCCACCACCGAATGTCGTGTCAATAACGAGTAGAGGTCTGCTCCCCCCTTGAGCCATGCGAGTTAGAACATCCTTATAAATACCCGTTAGGTTTTTTGTCACATGGGTAAGGTCAAAAA
>CAYWHV010000704.1:0-1544 GCA_964458045.1 uncultured Methanospirillum sp. | reverse complement strand
AACATTCGTAAATGTTTTCTGCATATCGTTAAAAAGGTCAAAGGAATTATTTTGCATTTTTGCTTCTATTTCGGTGTCAACGTCAACACGCCATGAAAAAATAACTTGTGTATCTACTGCATATCCATAATTACTAATTAGCCAACGGAGCATTTGATGCATTTTCTGGGATTGTTTATAATCAACCAAAATAGCATCGTCCTGCTTTGCGAAACGACCACGATATGTAAATTCCGAATTATCATTACAAGAAATTATTTTTGCATTACCTGTGATTGGATTAATGTTTTTAGGGTGTTGACTTGCGACGATGTCAACGGGAATTCCTGATAGATAATCGAAAGATCCTGTTTTGCCATTTTCATTCTGAAGAATATAATTGATCCATATCTCACGCAAAGCCGGGTCTTCCCACACGTTAATGGTTTTGTCTTTCATTTTAACAGTGAACCTAATACCAATTTTTCGTATTTTTTCATAATCTAATTGTTTGTCTCCATTAGTACCTACTATATATTCTCCTTCATTAAACATGTTGTGAGATTGTAAGTCATCAGTAATAGTTTTTCTTGAAACATAAGCATGGATAGCATTAAGTTCTGCAACACTATCTTTCCATGAATTCAATTGATTAAGATAAGCGTTATACTTTTCATCATTAATACCGCTCACATAATCAATTTGGTCGCATAAAGGATGAGGTGCTATACCAGAGCTTCTCCCCGCTGATTTTTCAGTACAAGGGATTATGATAGTAATCTCTTTATTGTCACGATTTACATCTATGAAATTGCCATCCTTATCAATTGTTATACATATTTCAGATTTTTGTGTGGTATGACCAATCGGCAAAAGAGTTTTTCTTTCATTTACACTGCCATCTTCATTGAATCTTGAAACGCCGATTATTGCAGAACATTTATCATATGTATCTAATAAGTTCTGGAACATACTCATTATATATCACCCCCTTCATGTTCCACCGATAGTAGATTTTCTCCAATAACCATTTTTTTAATTGTTTGGTCTTTATGGATTGTCCTTTTACTTACTAATGGATCATTTGGGTGTGGGAATACAATGATGCCGTTATTCATAATATAATTGCAAAAACGCACATTAAAATCACCCACTTCCCTTTCTACATCAGATACAGGTATATTTTCATCCGGATAATCTATACCATGAAACATAAACCCTAAGTTCAATTCGCCATAATCATCATAATAACTATCTCCTGAACCTATCTCACAGGGGATTACATAACCTTGGCATTCTCTTGTTCCTAAAAAAATATCACGTCTACCACCTTTTTCTATGCTCCGTTTTGCTATGTTGTGATGTTTATTCTCGTTTCGATCTTCCTCTAATCCGGTTCGGTTTTCATTCCAAACAAAGTGAGCCAAAACCTGATAACGAACATCCTTTAAGTAAGTGTAATATGCCAATTCATTGCCACCCGACATTTTTATTGGCCTTACGCCCTTTCCTTCTGTTTGAATTTTATTCATTACGCGGACTGCATCAATTTCCCAGATAAAAGT
>CAYWHV010000703.1:0-1548 GCA_964458045.1 uncultured Methanospirillum sp. | reverse complement strand
AGAACCGGGAGGCATTCACCACTGAAATGACCTATGATATGTCACGGATCAGGTCAGATCATAATTTCCGGACAACGGGGTCTGATATCCTGCATATCCGGATAATGGTAACGCCGGTTACCTTTTCAGTCGCCGGGATGCGGGATGGATTTTATATCCTGATTGAGGACATTACCGCCAGACATCACATCGAATCCGAACTACGCCGGCTGACACAGCAGCTCGCCCGGATTATGGATGCCAGTAATGACGGATTTTTCCTCTATCGGGTGCATGACGATACCATCACCATTTCACCCCGTCTGAACCAGATGCTTGGTCTCTCCCTGGACCGGGAGGAGTATCCCCTGTCTGATATCCTCCGGTTTGTCCATGATGATGACCGGGGTGCATTGCAATCCGTCTTTGATTCACTGGCCAAGGGGCTGCATGAGGTTGTATCGCAGGAGATCCGGATAAAGCATCCAAAAGAAGGGTATATCTGGGTATACCTGAGGGGGAAGATCACTGGGTATGACGAGTCAGGAAAACCACAGAGCATGGCCGGAGCGGTAACTGACATTACCAGGCGAAAGGAGAGTGAGCAAAAACTTCTGGAAAGTGAGAACTTTAACCGGGGACTTGTCACCAGTCTTCCTGACTACCTTATGATCTATGATTCCTCTGGGACCATCCTGTATGTGAATGAGAGTTCCTCACGGGCTATGCGGGCGGTGAATGGCGGTATTATCGGAAAGAACATACTCGATTTTATTGTTCCTGAATTGCGTTCATTCGTGAAAGAACAGTCTGAAAAGAGGATCCGGGGGGAGACGGTTGAGCCGTATGAAGTCAGAATCATGAGGTTTGATAATTCTGTCATTGATGCAGAAGTTCAGGCAACCAGTATCCTGTATGAGGGAAGCCCGGCAGTCCTGGCAGTCATGACTGACATCACCGACCGGAAACGGAATGAGGAGGACCTTGCCCGATATGCCGAGACGCTGAAAGGGACCGTTGATGCACTGGCATCTGCAAACCGAAAACTCAACCTTCTCTCTAATGTTACCAGGCACGACATTCTAAACCAGGTTCATATTATCTTGAGTTACCTGGCTCTTCTCCAGGAGTTTTCTATCGATCCAGAGATTGAACATCTCCTTGAAAAAATTGCCCATGCAGTCGGGTTTATCCAGAGGCATATTGAATTTACGAGAAACTACCAGGATATCGGTGTTCACTCACCGGTCTGGCAAAATCCTGATGATATCATCAGAAAACTAGACTTTGAAGGGAAACTGGTGAACATAGAGCTTGATACCCTTGAGATGTATGCCGACCCGCTTCTGCCAAAGGTCTTTGAAAATTTGCTTGATAATACCCTCCGTCATGGGCTGAATGTGAAGACCATATCTGTTCAGTATGAGATCCAGCCTGATAACCAGCTTATGCTCGTGTGGGAGGATGACGGGGCCGGGGTTTCAGAGGATGCCAAAACAAGAATTTTTGAGAGGGGGTATGGAAAGAACACTGGTCTTGGTCTCTTTTTGATCAAGGAGATCCTCTCCC
>CAYWHV010000702.1:0-1553 GCA_964458045.1 uncultured Methanospirillum sp. | reverse complement strand
ATC
The DNA here is from genome assembly GCA_964458045.1 of uncultured Methanospirillum sp. Lineage (GTDB taxonomy): Archaea > Halobacteriota > Methanomicrobia > Methanomicrobiales > Methanospirillaceae > Methanospirillum. The sequence continues at coordinate 1,550 of CAYWHV010000702.1, read as the reverse complement.
GCCATCACCTGGTTTTCCCGTTTCCCTGAAATGATATCCCATGCAGAAGAGAACAACCTCACCGTTGGATTTTTCCCTCTTCCCGGGGAGATTGTCGATGGTAAATCATACCGGGGGATCACCGTCCGAATCGATGGAATCAGTATGATTGATGATGGATCAACGGATGCGGCACTTGGTTTTCTGACCTGGTTTTACTCTCCCCGCTCCCAGCTGGAATGGGCACAGGCCGGTCATCAGCCAAGTCTGATCCCGGTTCTCGACTCGTATGAATACCTGAGTATGAGCCTGTATAATCGAGGAGTTCCGGAAAGCCTCAGGGTAGGTGTTACTGAAGGAAAAGGGGTACATACCGAAGAAATCCGGATAATCTGTGAAGAAACGGTACGTGAAGTTATCCGATCACCGGTGAATGAAACGGCAAAAGAAATTCTTGATGCGTCTGCGTGCAGGATTGATCAGGTCTCAAAGACCTGACCCCTTTTCTCTCTTGTTTTCCTTCTTTCACTGCATACATTTCGTCAGGTCCGGGATTGATGCACGCACGAATTCAAATCCGATATATCATCAGGTTTGAAGGAGTCTGGTTTCTTTCACAAGTTTTTTGGAAAAAACTATTGTCCAACAGGTATTTTTGTTTGAATTCATTACATTTTGCTGTATTTCCTTGCCGTCCAGTGGATTGTATCGTTCCTGGTTCTATCTTTTGATTCTGGTCACATTCACCGATCTGATGATCATCCACCGACGATTTCATGATCTCAAAAATTCTAAAAATTATCGGTTTTTTTGGATAATTAACCTCAAAGGACAAGCTTTAACCACCTGTCAGCTGACCATAGAGTCAGAGGTACATGCCCCCGGATCTCAAGGAGCGTTGCCTCGAAGGCCTGTGGCCAGGAATATCCGCAAAAGAAAATCCGTGTCCTGAGGGGGATGTCTGACGCCGGTTTCCGGGTATGCGATCCGACCGGTGAAGGCCGGTCTCCATTACAACTGTTGCATCGGGCGGTCCGACCCACGTCCCGCCCGGTCTGCATTCATGGATCACCTACCAGACACATCAACCCCACCAGACAGCACGTGTCCGATCCGGATGACCCCCCGACGTCAATCAGACCCGTGGACATGGATTTTCATCATTCCCATCCCCCTGATTGCATCCCATCAGGGATTTCCCGGCCAAAGGACCTTTTTTGTTCTGATATGTCCTGGTTTTCACCCGGAATAGTCAGGTCATGGTGCTGGATTTCAGCCGGCATCGCGTTCCTGACCAACGCCGGGATCTAATTCTTCAGAAACAGATGCACCGGCTATCCGTGATCTGGTGATATACGCCACGACCCATTCTGCTGCTGTTCAGACCCTCATGAGCAGGATGTGGAGTGATGGCTGATCAGACAATAAAACGTCTGATATGGAGAAGAGAATAGGAGAATGTATATTCGGGTTTCCCCTTTTGCTGGTTTTTCGATCAGGCTTGTATCAATGAGTGTTGCATGCAGTACCAATAATTCCGTTGGTTTTTTTCCACCTCCCTGTATCCGGGC
>CAYWHV010000701.1:0-1559 GCA_964458045.1 uncultured Methanospirillum sp. | reverse complement strand
CTGACCGCATTCTGTTCTTTGTATGTATTCAGGCAGTTTCGGATAGCATACCCGGTTGCAGTTTTCGGAAGTCTCCTCTATTCCTTTATATTCTACCATTTCAACAGGATTGGGCATTATAACCTGACAGCCTATTACATGGTTCCCCTGATGATCCTGGTCATTCTCTGGATATGCCAGGGAGAATCCCTCTTCGTGAAGCAAAAAAAATCAGGGCTGGGATTTCTGATCTCTCCCACCCATAAAGGATATATTACTCTTATTATACTCCTTATTACCTCTACTCATTCGTATTATGCTTTTTTCGGACTTCTGCTTGTTATTGTTGCAACATTGTGGATAACTTCCAGATCATTCTCTGTTGCCGACCTCCTCAATGGATTGTGTGCAGGAATAATTCTGATACTGTGTACGATTCTCAATAAATTCCCGTCTCTCCTATACAATCTCGACAATGGTCCATCCTATGTAATGGGATACCGCTATCCCTTTGAAGCTGAAACATGGGGGCTGAAACTGATTCAGCTTCTCCTTCCGGCCCCGGGACATAACATTCCTTTTTTTGCAGATATCGCTCAAAAATATACCGAATATCGCCCGCTGGTTAATGAAAATGTGAGCGCCACCCTGGGAATAATCGGTAGTTTCGGACTCATTCTCCTATTAGGGTGGGTCTTTATCAACACCTGGCCACCATTGAAGAAGATACTGGCTGATAACACCGGGGTAATGACCCATCTCTCACTTCTGACCATTTCCGCAGTCTTAATTGGAACTATTGGCGGGATATCTGCAATTATTGCCCAGGTATTTCCAGATATTCATTCGTATAACCGGATCAGTATCTACATCGGTTTTTTTGCCATTTTTGCCATACTTATTGTATTTCAGGCAATTTTTGAGAAGTATCGCAATACCCCTCTGTTTTGTCCGGTATTCCTTGTGATGTTGCTTGTGATCCTCATAGCCGGCATATATGACCAGGTTCCTTCAGGTTATGCATTAAATCCAGGATCTGATCGCGAAATGGTATTTCTCTCAGATAAAACCTACTTTTCTCATCTTGAAGAAACCATAAAACCAGGTTCGTCTGTTTTTATTCTGCCAGATATCGGAGGGTTCCCCCATTCAAATCCTCCGGGAAATATTTCAGCTCTGGATCATGTGAAGCCGTATCTCCATACAAGCCATCTGAAATGGAGTTACCCGACGATGAAGGGGAGAGTCTGGGATAACTGGCAGGTAGCCGTGGCTTCCTCACCACCGGCTGACCTTATGGACGGCCTGTATCATGCGGGATTTTCCGGTTTATTAATTGACGGGTATGGGTATGCAGATCATGGAAGAAGCATCTTTGGCGAATACCAGAATGTTACCGGGATACCACCAGAGATCAGTGAAAACGGGAGATATGCCTTCTATGATCTGACTTCATATATTGAGAGGAAAAAAGAGGGAATCACCCAGGAGCAGTATTCTGCGATGGTCCAGAATTATCTGCAGACCATGAAAGAGACCGGAGAGTTGCAGGATCAGAATTTTGGATATACTATTCGGAA
>CAYWHV010000700.1:0-1565 GCA_964458045.1 uncultured Methanospirillum sp. | reverse complement strand
TCCAGCGGAGGATGATTAACGCGTTGCAGGATCTGAAAGTAGCCTATGACATGACCGTCAGAACCAATGGAGACAGAATTATCCAGTTCGAATATGGTGAGGATTCTACAGATCCCATGAAAAGTTCCTTCGGAGAGGCTGTAGATGTTGAAGGAATTGTACAAAGCATACTTAAAGAAGAGATCTGAATAAATGGTGGCGTCCAAATTATATTGAAACGTAAATAAAATTCATATCTCTCACTTTTTTGTTGCCAGTATCCAAATTGTCCTGACTGTGGTAAACGGGGTCTGAATAATCTTACCGTCTGTGGAATATATGGTGCTCACGATTGTCGATTAATTCGGTGTAGACCATGCAAAAGTAGGTTTTCTGAACGTAAAGGAACGGTTCTATATGAATGGGTTAGTTTTCCAGTTGTGCAATGTTTTTAGATCACCACCTAAATTATATCTAATCCGAGTAATTCATCAGTTTCATTATCCTCTTCACATTGTTCACAAATCTGTCCTCTTTCTTCCCATTCATTATCATCGTACTTATATTCAGTCAATTGCCCACATTGAGAGCATTCTCTAATACAAAGCATTTTGAGCCCTGATTTGAGAATCGGGTTTTAAAATATTTACTATTTTTGATTGGGATATTGGTAGATATCCCATCACCCCTCCCCCTGCATCACTCTCACTTTACTGAGGTGCCTGTCGAATAACAAGGCGGGATTACTCCCACCCCGTCTTCTAGGAACTGGACGTGAAACTTTCGCTTCATCCAGCTCGAGCCACTACTACCCTTTCGGGTGTCAGTTAAGAAGAGATTTGGAATTCTTCACGGACCTTTTTCGGTGATATTCCATGATTTTCCATCGTTCGAAATACTCCCTATCGACATAGGGGTTTTTGTCAAGTTTAGCCAGTCGTTGTCGGATAATTTTCGTGTCAGAAAAATTCTCCAGAATTTGAGTATCTGTAGAAAATACATACTTTCGGCTACCCACTTTGTGGAAGTATTTCGCCAAAATCCAAGTGATGCTTTTATTTGTGTGTCTTCTTTTCGCCCATGAACCTAACATAATAAATATGACGTGATCTAGGTTGTTGAAAATGGCGGAGGAGACAGCGTGATTATGATACTGTGCCCAACCCCTAATTATTGGATTGAGTGTGCAGATCAAATCTTCCTGGGTCCAAGCCATTGCCTTATGGATCACATCGTGGATCTTTCTAATGATGTTTTTCTGTGAATCCTTTGATGGTTTTGCGAGGAGTTTCCCCTTGTATTTTCTGAAGTTCCAGCCTAGAAATGTAAAGCCATCAGAGATATGTGTTACAAGAGTTTTCTCTTCAGAAAGTGCTAATCCACGAGGTTCTAAGAATGTTTTCACAATCACAAGAATTTCGTGTGCCGTTTCAGGTGAATCGGCTGTTATTACAAAGTCATCGGCAAAGCGGACATAATTTACCTTGTGTTTGTTCATTCGTTTTTTATTGATATTACCATTTTTCCGGGAATAAAATACCCGAGCTATAGCCATTTCCAGTCCGTTTAATGCAATATTCGCAATT
>CAYWHV010000699.1:955-1565 GCA_964458045.1 uncultured Methanospirillum sp. | reverse complement strand
TTTGAAATCAGGGATGAATTGAGCAAAAAGATAGATGTGAGTTTATTGTTTCCTAAATAACTCTATTTTTCGAGATTATCAATCAATTCTTTCAGTTCATCGGTTGTTATGTGGTACGCCGTGTATTATTTCTTCCTAAAATATTGGGATAATTCCTCATCATCCCTCAAATCAGATACTTGGAGGTTTAATGCTTCTTGCTTGTGACCACACGGAAAATCGTACAATGCAAGAGGGCGGGCAAATTGAGACCTGCGTATCTGTTTAATCTCACAACCACATATCGGACAAAATTCGGCCATGCGACTTCACTTTCTCCGGTTCCATGCTGTTGTCATTTCGTCTTCATTGTAGTATGAATTATCTAAATGACAATTGCATTTTGAACATTCTATATGATAATATCCACACGAATCTGTTGATACATTCGGGCTGCAACCACAAAATGGACATGATAAAAGATCTAAAGTCTCCATATTACCTCATTCTATGTTATGCAATTTATCACTTATAAATTTGTATAAGAACATTATTTAGTGCATGATAACAAATTCTGCGTAGTTTTTCCCGCCCTTTATAACTTCCATTTTTATTACTCTCCTTTATGACA
>CAYWHV010000699.1:0-945 GCA_964458045.1 uncultured Methanospirillum sp. | reverse complement strand
CTCCCCCTGGGGCCCTAAAATTTACGAATAAGAAGGTTGTAGTTACTGATGAAGATCACCGGGAGGCTGAAGAATTGTTTAGATACGCTGAAAGTGAAATGAACCTTACCCCAATAAGCAAAGATACACTTGAACAAATCCGTTCAAGCAAGAAATCCCAATCACACGACCCTGCTACTGCTCAACACTAACCTCCTTCTTTCTACCGCCCTTTATATCTTCGATTTTTATTACTCTCCTTTATGACAGGGCAGAATCCCGCAATGAATCAGCAGGTGCTGACGAGCGATGCCAGCCCTCTCTCAGAGTCGGCTTTCAGAGCAGACGGCACTTTTCCCGTTAAGATCATTTCGGAAGGCTGGGGGTCATCGGGATATTACTCCCGGAAACTCCTCGCTGAAGCTGCTTCCCGATACAAAGCCGGGACAAAGATGTTTATTAACCATCCCTCCCGGTCAGAAGCCAAAGACAGGCCGGAACGGGATTTAAACCAGTTGGCCGGGTATCTTGTAAAAGAGTCGGCGTATTGGGATGATAACGGCGTCTATGGTCCTGGGTTGTACCAGGAGGCAAAAGCACTTCCGAATTATGCAGACTTCATCAGAGAAGCTGCTCCGGTAATCGGAGTATCTCATTTCGTGGTGGGGAAGACAAAACAGGGAGAGGCTGCCGGGCGTTCGGGACCGATTGTTGAGTCTATCGATCAGGTTATGTCTGTGGATTTCGTCACAACGCCGGGAAGAGGCGGTTCCATTGGAGCAATATACGAGTCATGGACAGGCCGGGAAAATATCATGGCAGAACCAGAAACCAAAACGGTTCTTCTGGAGTCCTGGAACGAGATGCGGGAGCGGCATCAGCGCGCGGAAGCACAGAACCAGTCACTCTTGAAGGAAAACGGGGATCTGAAAACCCAGATCACCTCGAAGGATAGCGAGATCGCAT
>CAYWHV010000698.1:0-1569 GCA_964458045.1 uncultured Methanospirillum sp. | reverse complement strand
TCCGCCGGGGGCCTGCCAAAGATATGCAGACCGTCCTTGATGATAACATCCCGCACTTCACAGATATAATCGTAGAGACGTTCAGCATTATCAGCGATAACTTCAATCCCTGCATCCACAGGAAGTCCGAGATCATGAGTCAGGTTCCTGGCAAGTACTATGGACTGCACTTCTGTGATTAGGTCGTTTGCTTTCTGCTCTTCTCCCCCTCTTTTCGCCCTGAGATAATCCTGGAGAATGGTATCAAGTTGCAAAAGGTCCCCATAACCTTCAGCCCTCATCATCGCCGGGACAAGATGGTCAAGTAAAACTGCCCAACTCCTCCGTTTGGCCTGGATTCCCTCTCCGGGATCATTCATGATATATGGATAGATGTGGGGCATATCTTCGAGAATAACATCCGGATAGCACTCTTCTGACAGAGCGTTTCCCTTTCCGGGGAGCCATTCGAGGGTTCCATGGGTTCCCATATGGATTATTACCTGAGCACCGAAAACATGTTTCATCCACCGGTAATAGGCAAGATACTGGTGAGGCATGACCATGTCATTTGAGTGAATTAACGATTCGACCTTTTCAAATAGCCCACGGGGAGGCTGGATGCCGATGAAGATATTTCCGTTTACCTGGCCGGGAATGCAAAAATCCCCCCCGGATACCAGTACTTCACCCGGAATTGGACCCCAGTCGGCTGAAATCTTCTCCTGATTCTTCATTGGGATTTTTGTAAACCATTCCTGGTACTGGAGAGGACTTACCAGATCTGCAGTTCTTTCTCTCATCTGATTCTCTGAAATCCACCGGATGTCATTGGTAAGACCGGATATCATCCCTTCTATCAGTTCATTTCCGGTCTCCGGTATGTGATCTACGATGTATCCTGCATCCTTTAGTTTCTGGAGAATTCCGATGACACTCTGCGGGGTATCAAGACCTCCTGCATCACCAAGAGCTTCAGTCTCTCCGGTATACTGGTAGAGAAGTATAGCAATCTTTCTCTCATTGATCGGGGTTGTTTTCAGGATGGACCAGCGAAGGGCCATTTCTGCAATCCGGTCAACACGTTCTGGTATGGGAATACCGACATTCTTTCTGCCTTCATATTCACCGGTTGATCCAAGGGGGATTGCGATAATCTGTGCGTCAAATTCAGGCCAGATAACTCCTGATGAGATCTCCATTACCGATAAACCCTGGTCATCCTGAGCCCAGGCTTCAAACGACCGGTACATGGTGATTGTATGAAGGAGGGGTACATTCAGATCGATGAAAAAATTATGGATTGCTTCGGTTTTTGTTCCATCCCCAGGATCAGAGAGGGATATCTGGGAAAAAGACATGTTAATGATCAGGACATCAATGATGGGTTTTCCATCCCTGATCAGGTATGATTCAATGAATTTCCTGATTCCTATTGCACCGGTGACTTCATTCGGACTGGTAACAAGGAAAAAGGGGAGGGCATTCATCCCTTTTGCCTCAAGTGATGTGATAAGAGCATCGATGGGGAGCAGATTCTTTCTTATATAGTAAAACTGGTGGAGAAGTATTCCTATTGTTGGTTTTTTC
>CAYWHV010000697.1:0-1576 GCA_964458045.1 uncultured Methanospirillum sp. | reverse complement strand
TTGGACTTATTATGAACGAGCTGATTACAAACTCATTTAAACATGGATTTTATCCAGATCAGAAAGGGAAAATCGGAATCTCCATCGTCCCGGAGCAGGGGAACCTGGAGATAGTGTACCGTGATACCGGGAAAGGACTTCCTCCCGGGTTTGACATGGAGAAAAGTGATACCCTTGGAATGCAGATAATCTCAAATCTCATCTTCCAGTCAAGCGGGGAGATCTCATTCTCCACAGACCACGGTACGGTTGTGAATATGAAAATACCCATTCAGGAAGGATTTATTATCGGAGGTACGGAGCATGCCACAGGGGAGTAAGATCCTGATCGTTGAAGATGAAATGCTCATATCAATGGAGATTAAGCAGAAACTCCGTGCTATGGGATATGATGTTGTAGGTCAGGCAATAACCGGAGAGTCTGCAATCCAGAAAGCAGGAGAGACAAAGCCGGACCTGATTCTGATGGATATCAGGCTGAAAGGTGAGATGGACGGGATTACCGCTGCAAAGCGGATCATTGAACTGTATGATTTTCCAATCATTTTCCTGACCGCTCATTCAGATAAGGCAACACTTGAGCGTGCAATTGCTGTATCCCCGTCAGGATACCTCCTCAAACCCTTCAAAGAACGGGAACTGATGACAAATATCGAGATGAGCCTTCATAAACACCGGATAAAGCAGAAAGTCCGGGAAGAGGTTCATCCGGAGGCGTTATCTGAACTGGGTAAAAAAATCGAAGCAATCCCCCTCCCGGTGATTCTGCTCTCTGAATCCGGAACCATCAGGGAGATAAATCAGGTTGCTGCAGATCTTGGCGGTTTTCAAAGGCAGGAACTCCAGGGACGGCCGGTGTATGCAATCTTCGGGATGCAACAGGCTGGTGGTGCAGGGCAGAATGTGACGGAAATGGAGATGATCCTTCCAGACCAGGTATCGCTGAAGCGAAAAGACGGGTCCATGATCCCGGTGACCCTGACCGGCGGATTTGTCTTTCATGAAAGCAATCAGCCACCTTCATATCTGATCCTTATTGAGAATGCAGAGAGTGCTGCGACTGCATCATCCCATATCGGGCCAGAAATGATCAGGCATCTGATGGCAGTGACCACGGCTCTCCGGCTTCCGGCATTTGTTATCGATAAAAGTCTGATGCTGGCCGGGTATAATCCATTATTTGCGGAACTTGCACGAAAGGCCGGGATCAGCCAGTACATGCTGAACAGACCGCTCTATGAGACGCCAAAGTTTTCATTCTTTGGAGATATGCAGGATCTTCAGGAGTTATTCAGGTCAGGAGATGTAGAGCGGCGGATACGGAAGTATACCTTTGGTGAAACGGTGAAGTTCATCGAGTTTACCCGGATACCTCTCAAAAAGGAGGGGGTCCCGACGCATATTGCATCGATCATGGCAGATGTCACCGCAGAGCGTCATGCTGTATTTGAAGCGGAACGAATCAAAAAAGAGTATGCTGAACTCTATACAACCCTTGAAAAGATCAGGGAACTGTCAGCGGATATGAGAACCCCCATCCAGGATCTGCTGCTGAAAATATCTGAAGGAAAGCCTC
>CAYWHV010000696.1:0-1576 GCA_964458045.1 uncultured Methanospirillum sp. | reverse complement strand
CTTAACTATCTTTTCTGTACTTTCCCTTGGGAACGTCTATCTCAAACCGGCATCCTGTTCCGTACTGCCCATTTTCGGTAATGGTAATATCAGATAACGAGAGGATCTCACGTGTCAGGAACAATCCATATCCGGTATTCTTACCAAAACCTCTGTCGAAGATGAATTTCTTCTGGTCATCCGGAATTCCGGTACCGTCATCCTCTACGGTAATGAGAAAACCGGTACTGGTCTCGGTTCCATCAACCTCAATCTGTGTCAGATCTCCTCCATGACGGATTGCATTTTCTATAAGATTATAACAGACCTTTTCAAAAAGGGGATCACAGAAAATGGAAACCCCGGAAACATTCACATGAACCTGAACATCCCGTGTATCAATCTGTTGAGACGCCCGTGTGAATAAACCTCCAACATCCTGCCACTCAGGAAGCCTGAGTCCGAGCTCCTGGTATGTCTTTGAAAATGAAACAAATTGCTCAATCTCGGTCATCGAGCGTCTGATACGATCAATGTACCCTTTTTGGTCAGGGTTCAAGTCATTATCTTCGAGGAAGGACAAAAATGCCTTTGATATCATGATCTTATTCAGAATATCATGGCGGGTTATTCCGGATAAGAGGTTTAATTTTTTATTTGCAACCAGTAATGCTTCTTCCGCCTGTTTATGAGTGGTAATATCCCGTAATGATTCAATTGCGCCGACAACCTCACCATTCTTATCATACAGGCGGGCAGCAATCACTGAAATAAATGACATCTTCCCGGATATTTCAACCCAGTAACTCGTCTGTATGAAATCATCCGACCGTTCAATAAACGGATACAACCCCTCGTCATTCGTCTCCGGGTGTAATGCAAGGTCTATGAGCAGGGGCCTCTTTAAAGGATATATGGCTAACGAGTACTCATAGTCACCCTTTCCAATCATGGTCTCTGATTTATACCCGGTCAGTTTCTCCATTGCACGATTCCAGAAGAGGATGACTCCGTTCTTATCGATGACAAAGGTCGGATCAGGAAGGAGTTCAAGAATCATCTCCACCCGGGAATAGGCATCACGAAGAGCTTCCTTCTCTGCAAAAGAGATGATCGCCTGACGCTCTATGGTAATGTCACGAATATGAACAAGACTCAGAATTTCTCCATCAGTTGTGACCTTTGTAACCCGGATATTCAGATACTGCTCACGACCATCAATAGCCCGTGAAATCGTCAGGCTTTCAAATCCCTCAGGACCGGCATTCATTGATGAGTCAATCAGATGAGAAATAGTCTGACCAATATCATCGAATAATACGGATATATCTTTTCCGGATGCAGTATTTCCAGATAATGAAAACATCTCTTCTGCTGCATGATTCATCTCAAGAAGTGTGTTCTGCTTACAAAGGATGATAGCATCTGCAGAAGCCTGGAAGAGACTCAGGTATCGTTCTTCACTGGCTTTCAGAGATGAGAACATGGTCTGCAGCTGATCAGCCATGTGTTTGAACGAGTGCGAGAGTTCACCAAGTTCATCTTTCCGGTCAATATCAGTCCAGGAGGAGAAATCACCCTGAGCAAGGGCTTTTGC
>CAYWHV010000695.1:0-1580 GCA_964458045.1 uncultured Methanospirillum sp. | reverse complement strand
ACCCTGGATGAAGTGAAAGGGATTGCCAGTCTTCAGAAAGAGACCCGTGACGAGGTGAAGGGAGTCAGGCAGGATCTGAGCAAAACCCTGACGCAGGAGATCGCGGAGATGCGGGAGGAGCTGAAAGAGATCAGGTCTGCCCTCATCCAGGCGGGAATCATGAAACTGGCTCATTCCTGATGATAATCAGGTGAAGATACCTCAAAAGAGACTCATATAAATAATAGTATCATCAAGATATTTTTGAGCTCATGGAAAATAAATACGAAATATCCTCTTCTCTTCAGTCTCTGCTGGATCACGTGGAAGACCAGCTGAACACGAAGATCTATCTTCAGAGAAAAGGGGAAGCCCCCAAGAAAGGGCTCCTTCTTGATCAGTACTCGTTCCAGTCCGGGCGAAATGTCATCGTCTTTAACAATCAGCAGATCGGGATGCTGAAGGACTTTGTCATCGCCCAGAATGCCATCAAGCTCCTCCTCAAAGGGATTGCAGCACAGGGGGCCGGATACCGCGTCCTCTCCTTTGATGGCAAATCAGCAACACTCGGAATGGAGCAGATCTACCTGGATGTCCTCAAGGATGAGAAGACCCGGCACCTGGACTTCTGGATCAAGAAGAAACTGATGTTCTACCTGTACATGCTCTTCCATGAGACCCTCTGTGAGCTCCCCTGGACCCTCATGGCGAACATCGTCGTCTCAAAACTCTGCCCGGTGATGCGCAATGCCCAGGTGTACTTCCTGATGAAGGAGAGTATGCGGGATATGCACGATCTCGTCTCGTTCAAGGATTATATTCCCCGACGGTATTTCGTCATGCACAACGGGATGTTCTATGCCCGTGACCTGATCCTCGGTGAGGTTATGAGCGAGATGAAACTCAACCCGATGATCAATATCCCTGAGATGAAGAAGTTCAAGAACCTGAACCTGATGGAGATGCTGACCCACCGGTGGCAGAAGAATCCTTGGTATCAGACCAAACTGGTCGGGGATGCCATGGTCAATATTACCAAGGAGATGAAAGTCGCCCAGCTCTGTGAGAATCCCAGGGGAGAAACCTACCCGGCAATCTATACGCTGATTGAGGAGATCACTAACCGGTGGATCAAACTGATGCAGATCGAGAAATACTATTACTGGGAGACGAGCGAGCATCAGCAGAATGCCATGAAGATGCAGGAAGAGTACGAGAAGGAAGCCAGGATGTCAATATTCGGGGAAGTGTGAAATCGTTGAGGTTTATTACCCCCATTCGATGGAAATAGAGTGCCAATAAAGAGAGTTAAACAAAATTAATGTTTTTTATGCAATTTTTTTATGATCAATCGCATAGATAATCTAATCACCCAATTTATTCAAGGAAACAGACACATCATAGAAGCGGGAAAACTCCTGACAATTGGATTACTTGCCTTATTATCGCTGTGTGTTTCAATCTATTTCCTGTATTTCAGTCCTTATATTGGATTCAGGTTCGTATATGTATTTATACCTCACTTATATCTTATTCCGATAATTTTACTAGCACTTTGGTATCCCAAATCAGGAGTCAAGTTAGTTATTTTAATTCTCACG
>CAYWHV010000694.1:0-1583 GCA_964458045.1 uncultured Methanospirillum sp. | reverse complement strand
AATGGGTGGGTCATGCATCAGTGCCCGGGCAATGGCAAGACGTTGTTTTATCCCTTTTGAAAACCCACCGACCGGTTCATCAGCCCGGTCTGATAGATGCATCAGGGAGAGCATCTCGTCTGTTCGTTTTGGTATCTCGGCATCAGGAATTCCATAAAACCTTCCAAAGAATGAGAGGTTCTTCTTCGCCGTCAGTCTCTCGTACAGTGACGGGGTTTCGGTAAGAACTCCTGTTCTGGCCCTAATCCATGAACCATCCGTTGTAACATCCTTCCCAAAGATATATGCTCTTCCCGAAGTCGGGGTAAGCACACCGTTCAGTAAACGGACAAGGGTTGTTTTCCCTGAACCATTCGGACCAAGCAGGCCGAACACCTCACCTTCCTTGACACCAAAACTGATATGATCGATAGCCGTTGTTGTGGGAAATGATTTGTGAAGATTGTCGGCCTGAATTATGGTGGTCATGTTCCCTCCGGTGTTCCGTATTTTCCAGTCAGAAATCCGCCAAACCCAATAAGCCAGATAACAACCGGGTATGCAACAAAGCGTTCCGTACCTCCGTCACCAAGGATTGGAATAAAGAACGATTGGAGGAATAAGAAGAGTAATGTCACTCCTCCAAGAATTACAAATACAAATTTAAAGGGGCTTTTTGTCATCTTCCATGAGAGGATACAGGAAAGCCCTCCGGAGATGAATGCCATCAAGGCAAAAATGGGATGAATTACTGCTACATTACCGGGAAATATCCCGACGCCAAGCACGCCAATACCGAGGAGAAAAGGACAGAGTTTGAAAAACCGTTCACTTTTATTTCGGAATAAGAGGAGTGATCCTCCGATAATCAGAAGGCCACTCAGTATCATGGCCCAGTTGAAGATGGTGGCTGATGGCTGGTATGAGATACTGTCCGGTGGCCTGGTTGCCCCTAAATCACTTATTTCACTGTTGGCTGTTGTGTATCCAGCCGGATAAAATATTTCTGCGGTGATAATTCCCATGAAGATGAGAGAACCGGCCAGGAGAAAGAGCAGCCCGGCATTTGATGATTCGGGAATACCTGTTGAAATCCCTGTACTCATTTCTATTCTCAATAATCGGATTTCAGCACATAATTAGATATTGTTCATCACCAGAGGTCTGTATTAAAGTACAGAAATGAAATCAGGGTTTCATTACTCCATTGGTTGTGATTCCATACTGTTTGTGCAATCTTTTCCGTCGAAGTGAAAAAATATCAAGTCTTCCATGAGCGATATGAGTTAGTCATATCGTTGATCGCTCAACTATTTATCAAATGAATGCTTACCTGTATAGTTGATCGCTCAACTATTTTGAGCAAAGCCTTGGACGAAAAACTGAGAGTCAGGATGAGGTATTCATGTCCGAAAAGCAAAATCTCAATGTTGGAATGGAGGACAATACAGAATTTATCGGAAAATCCATGTACGTTCTCACCCGGTATGGTCAGATATTTTTGGATAAGGAACTCAAACCTTACCATCTGAAGGCAGGACAGCTACACTTGTTGTTTCTTCTCTTCAAAAACGATGGAATAAACCAGGAATCACTGGCACGAT
>CAYWHV010000693.1:0-1585 GCA_964458045.1 uncultured Methanospirillum sp. | reverse complement strand
TCACCGGTCATGGAGCATGTTCGTTTGATATCGGAGTTTTATCTGCGATATTCTCGAATTTTCTGAATACAGAGGTGAGAATTACCGAAGTTGAATGTTATTCCGCCGGTGATGATCACTGCAGGTTTCTTATTGAGCCTAAAAATTCCTGATGTATTCAATCATATTCGTGAAACCGTTTCATAGTAAGAAATTCATATGTGGGGTTCGTATCTCTGAACTATGAATTATCGCATATCCTCAATATTACTCCAGGAATGTTTGATTACGCCCTGATTTTCTGTTCATCACAAACTATTTATTCATACATTGCAAAGTGGGCCCGTATGAGATCATTTTTTCAGGGAATATTGTGCATTTTAGCAATTGCGGGATTTTTCATATTTTCCTCAGCATATGCTGAAAGTACAGATGATTTATTAGATAGGGGGTTCTCTCTTTACGATGAAGGCCGATTCAATGAATCCCTAGATGTTTTTAATCAGGCAATTGAACGTGATCCAACATACAGTGATGCCTGGTATGGCAGAGGGTACCTCCTGTATGAATTTGGTGAGTATGAAGAATCGCTGAAGTCGCAGGAGAAAGCCATCGAATTGAATCCCGAAATAGCCGACTATTGGTTAGAAAAAGGACTTGCTCTCCTTGCATTAGATCGGAATGTTGAGGCATTGGCAGCATTTAGCAATGCACAAAACCTTGATCCAAACCTGTCAGATGCGTGGGCAGGTATGGGAGAATCCATGGTTCAAATGGGAAAATGCAAAGAATCTCTTGAAGCATTCAAACAGGCTCTGAAATTGGATCCAGACAATGTGAATGCATTGTATAGTCAGGGCTGGGCGTATGATTGCCTTGGTGAATATGACCTTGCTATTGATACGATGTTTGCGGTGCTTGATATTGATCCGGATAATGAGGATGCACATTGGTATCTTGATATGTTTGAAGGGTACTGATTTTGATTGAGATGGATAAAATAACAAAAAATTGGCGAATTCGTGAAATAATTACCCTATTCACATCTCTTCCGCAATGTCTCTGATACCATCACATCAAACAACTGATGAATATCCTCACGGGCCTTCTCAAACCACCGCAGAGTCGCATCCCCCGAATATGCCTCATCAACCTGACTTGTAGCCTGAAAAACCAGAATAATCTTTTCTTTCTTCAGAGTGTATCGAACGAGTATTTCAGTTCCCTTCTCATCTCCCCGTACGGTAATCTCTGTCTTTGGTCCCATAATCATCCGCGAAACCAGTATTTCGGGTATCTCCTGGGTAATTGATATCAGTTTCGTTGGTTCATCATCCGGAAAAAGGTCAAATTCATCGGTGTAGGTAAGCATGAGTCCATGAAAGCTCTCATTCTGGTGCATATTGAGAGCGTCTGTCAGTCTATCCTGGATCACCCCCCATCCGGGGTATGGCTTTGGAATCTGTATCCCAACCGGCGACCGACCAGAAGTATGGTACCGGCAGATGACCTCCTTGACCGGGGATTTGGAAAAATTATGGGGAGGGACTTTCATAGGTTCAGGTTCATCCGAATGAAGATTCATTGTTTCGGTTCACATTCCCAA
>CAYWHV010000692.1:0-1589 GCA_964458045.1 uncultured Methanospirillum sp. | reverse complement strand
ATGAAACAGAGAGCTAGAAAATCAGTGACCGGTATGCCAAATGCCATAATAATCCGTTTTTTCGTATACAGTTTCTTGAATCGCTTTTTATGATTCCTGAATATATCCTGATGCAGGGAATGCCTGCTTATCTTGTTCAAAAAAAATTATCTTGGTTACATCTCCCATCGTTCGATATTTCTTGTTTCCGGGTCAAATACAATTCCCACCTCGTAAATATGTCTTGAATCTGATTGATACTTCTCTGCGTATCCCCTGTTTCTGATCTGCTCAAGTGGGCTTTTATCCCCGCTTTTATCGATCCCAATGACTTTGAACTCAAAGATCCAGATGCCGGTTCTGGTCTTCACGGTCAGATCCACCCGCCCTTTGTTTGATGTATCTTCCGGAATAACCTCGTATCCAAGACTTGCAAAATAGGTGTATACCACACTGGCATAATATCCCTCATATCTGGCTATCGGGTTCTTTCTGTACCAGTCATGTGGAATGGATGCGAAAAACGAATGAAAACAAGAATGTAAACGCTCACTATCCCCTTGTTCCAGTGCATCATACAATCGGTCACGGACCCCGGAGGAATCACGTCCGATTAATGCCTCTGAGAAGAGATAGTTCAGCGATGTCCTGACTTCGGTGTTTGGATAACCAAGGACACAGCGAAATCCCCGGATTGGATCGGAGGTCCACGATTTTATTGTCAGGTATCCTGCCTGAAAGAGGAGTGTTTCAGTTCTGATATATTCCGGATCAAAGGATCCCAGGAGTTCATCACCGGCGATAAGGCCCTCATATTCTGCTGGAAGGCGGGGTTGCTTCTTCCAGAGGGCGATAAGAAATGAAGGGGTGCCAGTCTCAAACCAATATGGTCTGAATGTTTTCTCCTCTAATAGAAGGAGAATATCAAACGGGTTATATACTGATTCTCCGGTCCATGAGTACCCGTTATACCAGGTTTTAACTTCATGTAAGTCTAAATCTGCTAAATAATCCGAAAAAACAGTTTCCAGATCCTCCTGAGTATATCCGCATATTGCTGAATACGGCTTATCAAGGGTGATATCATTCAGATTATTCAATCCTGAGAATATTCCTGTCATTGCAAATTTTGAAACACCGGTAAGAAGCACAAACTTAAGATGGATATCAAGTGGTTTGATTGCTCCATAAAAGTTATTCAGACAATCCCGCATCTCCTGCACGAGGCTGATATCCCCGATATTATCAAGAATCGGTCTGTCATACTCATCGATGAGGATTACTACCTGTTTTCCGGTTTTTTTTGCGATTTTGGGAATAAGTGAGAGGAGTCGTGCTCCGGGATCCCCGCTGCTTTTATCGATATCATAACATTCCTCCCATTCATCAAGGGTAGTAGTTAATCGGTTTATGAGATCGGAGATCTCTTTGAGTGCTCCTCCTGCAAAATCCACCCGGAGAACTGGGTACGTTTTATTAAAGTCCCAACCCGCCTCGGGAGAATCGAGGTATAGTCCGGAGAAGAGTTCCTTCCGTCCGGAAAAGGCACAATCAAGGGTGTCAATGAAGAGACTCTTTCCAAATCTGCGGGGACGTGAGAGAAAGTAATA
>CAYWHV010000691.1:0-1592 GCA_964458045.1 uncultured Methanospirillum sp. | reverse complement strand
TATATCTGCTGGTATAAGAGGAACGGCAGAATACTCTGTACCTGCCACAACTGGATCGCTGATCTCCCTTAATTTCCCATTATGGAGTAGCGTTAAACAATCTGATGGAAATAGTTTGAACTTCTCGCCCTCTTTTATCAATGATCTGATTGCTTCGGTAGCTTCCGTGTTATAGAAGTACTCAGAGACGTTTCTATGATAAAATAAGGTAGGTAAACAAATGACCTTGGATTTACCCCAACCTCGGATATAATAATAAGGGCATTTCTCCCTCATTAGGATATCAGATAAAATACCATCAAAAACCCACTCACTAGGGTATGACATAACATCAAAGTGAGTGGGTAGTATATGGTATGGTTCTATATTATAATTAGACAGCAGTAGATTTGGCATTTGTTGACTTTTTTGGAGTCTCTACCTTGCTTGTGGAGCTCTCATTGCTTCCGCTTTTGACTTCTCCGCTTCCACCAACAGCTCCAGAAAGTATCTCCTTTCCGGCGCTGGAAGTGAATTCACTTCGTTCATCTTTCCCATATACTGAAGATCGAAAACCTCTTGGTAGCTTGCGTTCATTCTCTCGGGACTTAGGACGAAAAAAGGACACCGTCACCGGCATCAATAATTCATAAGAATCCTTACAAAATTCGCAAACCATTTGAATTTTGTAGTTAATTCCTGGAGTGCATTCATTAATAAACGAGACAATCTGATTACGCTCAATTAGTGAAATAGAATTTAACCATTGACGCGATTCATCCAAATTATCAGGCTTACCGCCATTCACAGCATAAATATGAGCTGCTATTCTATTGGTTGCAAAGTCATCATCATATGACTCCTTACTGATTAAATTGGTGGCAATTCTGTTACGCGTAATAGATTCACAAGTTAAAACGGACTTGACCGTCAAGAATTGAATATCTACCTTATTGTTTTCAGACGTAGTAATGCTAGCGAGACCATCACAATCAGCTGGAAATCTGTTGGTAGGTAATTCATCAGGTATTCTTAAAGTAACTTTTTCTGTTTTTCCGCATTGAGAGCAAGTGGCATCAAATTCATAGGATTCCCCATAGGATAAAGAACGGGTTTTCAAAATGATGTAGTGTAAATCACTTTCTAACAGTGACTCAACATTAAACCCTTCAGGAAGATGGGCCACTCTTTTAACCACTTCGCACAAACTTCTTAATTCATTTGAACCGCCTTTTTCAATTGCTTTGAATAAGTATCTTTCAGCGTTCCAATCCAATGCTTTAATTAGTAGAATACCATTAGGGATTTTTCCTTCATATAAATAACCAGATGAGGGTAAAGTGATCTCTTCTGTGACAACGGGGGGTTTATTGGTAATATTTAATGCCATACTGGTCTTTAGAAGCTCAATCAATATTAGGATTGAGAAGTATCAAATAAAGGCATACACCAATCTACGCCAAAAGTAACGTGAGTTTGAACCATATCACCGTCATTTGAATTATCATAATTATCTATTTTTACGCTCTTAGGCCAAGTCCCATACAATTTCCAATATAACTCGGGACTGTCTCCATTAATGTAAGATTTATAGGGATGGTTGTAAATAGGTG
>CAYWHV010000690.1:0-1592 GCA_964458045.1 uncultured Methanospirillum sp. | reverse complement strand
CAGGGAATATTGCGCCAAATAATTATACAGCGAAGCAAGCAAAAAGATAAAAACTCCCCCAATCGGATGATTGAGGATTTGAGAGATCCGATGAAAAACTGATCGTGAGAGAGTCATAGTTCTTATTTAAACTCTACTTATTTCAGAATTATCAAAAATATCAACCCATGGTTGATTCAACAATGTAAGATATTATCTTCCTGGAATTCTAAGGAATATCTCTGGGCATATTAGGTGGAGATCATGACTCATTGAACTGGATTATAAATATATCTCTTTTTCCACGAATGTAAAAAATCTCTCTTACCTTGGTTAAAGATCTTCATTTGACCCACAAGCTTTGTATAGCCTCCCAATTCTCTCCCACAAAAAAAAGGATGTTCAATGATCCTGGATCACCACCCAAAATTAGTTTCTCACTCATATTTTTATATAATTCCCTCTATGATATTATCAGTATACTCTTTCTGGATGGGTGAATCGGGATGTATAAAGAGCGATCAATAGCTGTCGTGGTACCTGCATATCGCGAAGAGTTGTTAATCTGTCCTACGTTAGCATCTATTCCGGATTATGTTGATCGGGTCTATGCAGTTGATGATGGGTCACCTGATCAGACCGGGACGATGATTGATGAATGTGCCAGGTCTGATTCGCGAATTATCCCGATACACCATTCTCAAAATACAGGTGTTGGGGGTGCGATAATCTCCGGCTATAAGATGGCCCTTTTAGATGAGATGGATATCGTTGCGGTGATGGCGGGAGACAACCAGATGGATCCTGATTTTTTGCCTGAACTCCTTGACCCGGTGGTTGAAGGTAGAGTGGATTATGCGGTAGGTAACCGGCTAATTAACCCTGAGTTCAGAAAAGGAATGTCCAAGTGGCGGTTTGTCGGGAATTCAGTGCTAACCCTTCTGACAAAAGTAGCTTCCGGGTACTGGCAGCTGATGGATCCCCAGAATGGATATACTGCGATATCGCGGCGTGCTCTGGAGACAATATCGCTCGATTCTATCTATCCACGGTATGGATACTGCAATGACCTGCTGGTCTGGCTGAATACCTATGGATTCAGGGTTAAGAATGTAGCCCATCCCTCGCGATACGGACTTGAGCGATCTAAAATAAAATATTCGACCTACATTGTTCGTTTGTCGTGGTTGCTCTTTAATGCGTTCTTCTGGCGGCTTAAGACGAAGTATGTTATGCTAAGTTTTCACCCGCTGGTGTTTTTCTATCTTTTTGGTGGATTTTTTTCGTTTTTAGGGATATTATTCGGTTTTTACGCGTTTTACTATAAATTTCTTCTAGAAAACCAGATTTTCGTTCCTGCGGTGGTCTCAGTGGTGTTGTTTGCGCTTGGTGTCCAGTTCGTGCTCTTTGCGATGCTTTTTGACATGCAGGAGGAGAACAAAGGAACATGGTATTAGGGGGACTTAGGAATATTCTTTCTATTTATATGGAATCATCTTCGTGTTCAATGTTAGTGAATCCCAGGTTTGGTACATATTGAGGTCATAATGCAGGTGGTCATTTTTTGTGGAGGGCTCGGAACCCGTCTGAAAGAGCAGACCGAGTTCAGGCCT
>CAYWHV010000689.1:0-1602 GCA_964458045.1 uncultured Methanospirillum sp. | reverse complement strand
TTTTAACCCCTCTGCATATCCTCGGATCTGTTCCGCATCTTTTGGGTCGTATGTAAATTCCTTCGGTGAGCATTTCATTTTCGCACATTCAGTATTTGAGTAATATTTAAATTCAATAATCCATCGTATCCCTGCGTATCTTTCGTGAAACTTCCCGACAAATTCAAGGTCACTTCTTCCCTGGGGATATGAACGCTCAATATTCCAGGTAAAAAACCTGAATAACGTCTGTGTACAGAATGAGTAAAATGTAGTTCGGTAAAAATTTTCATTTACTTTTTGAAAAACTGCTTCTGGAAGTCTGGATATGTAGAGCTCCCAGAATCTTGAGAACAATGGTTCAAGTTTTGGATGGGCTGTAAATTCCTCCATGACTGCACCATAATCTGTTGTTACATCAATCTGGTTCAGCTCATTAAAATATTCAACCATTATGGTTCGCATGGAAAGGTTGGGCAGTTTTAATCTGAAATCATCATGTTTCGTCAACATTCCCAGATAAAAAAATGAGATCGGATAAAAATTTCTCTCAAAGAACTGGTTCATATTAAATTTTGAGAGCAGGAGTGTTCTATTATATTGAATAGTCTCGTCGACTGTTAATTCCTGGATGAACTCTTCGGTGGATTTTGGATTTTTTCCGGTAATGCGTTTGACCCAGGAGAGATCTGTCCGAAGGTTCAGATCGATGAGATCAATGGGGATCTTTCTGCCCTCACAAAATAGATCAAGGAAATACATGAGCATTGTAGGATTATAAAGAGAATCTCCTTCCGTTGAGACAAAATGATATCCATTATATTGGCTCCTCATGATTTCATTGATTTCTTCACGGTATTGAGGTTCAATGTGATAATCATGGAATATTTTATCCACGAGGGAGTTCACTTCATTTTGATTAAAACCGAGCATATGCTCAAATTTTGGTGATAATGTCAAAAATTTTGCAATATTGTAACTGGAAGTCAGATCGTCAATAGTAATGGGCAGAACTCCGGTGATGAATACGTTTGCGACGGATCCGGTCTGTCGTCCTTCTTTGATAACTTTAAAGAAGGTTCTGAAAAAACTATCTCCCGAAGTTATTTCTCTATACAAATGTTCTCTCTGTGTTGTGATAAGCTGATTTACAAAGTTGTCATATTCGTCGATTATCACATAGACCTGGGGATATTGTGCACTATGCAGTTGGTTTAGCCAAATAGAGAGATTTGTTGCTGCATTGTCATATGGGCTCAGAGGAATGGTCTGTAAGCGATGAGTATCAGTCTCTATTTTGGTCCCAATTATTCGTTCATTACAATATCGATGGAAGTTTTTCTCAATATCTTTGAGATTATCAGAGATTGGTATTGCTGAAAAATCAAATTTCAAAACGATATATGAGTTATGTTGACTGGTGGGGTTTTTTCCGATCCATGTCAGTCCAAATAGCTCAGAGAATCTACCGGCTTCATGTATATCATAGTAATATTGGAGCATTGAGCAGAACAGTGATTTTCCAAATCTTCTTGGTCGTAAAAAAACCGGGTTTTTTATTGGTTCCAGGTCTGCGATATATTGTGTCTTGTCTATAAAATACCGGCCTTCCTGAATGAGTTC
>CAYWHV010000688.1:0-1604 GCA_964458045.1 uncultured Methanospirillum sp. | reverse complement strand
AGGGAGCCGGAATCCATACTCCACAAGGGGGGTCTTTCTTGACCGGTCACCATTAAACATGGCCCTGACCTGGGGAAGTGTCTGATGGCTCTCGTCAATGAACATTAAAAATCGTTCCGGGAAATAATCCAAAAGGCAGTATGGTTTCTCTCCCGGTTTTCTCCCATCAAAGAACCGTGAATAGTTTTCGATCCCTTTACAGGATCCTGTCTCACGGATCATCTCGATATCATACGTGGTCCGCTGACGGAGCCGGTGTGATTCTAGCATCCCTAAGTGGGGAAGTCTATCATTCAGTTCTTTTTCTATCTCGATGAGTGCCTGCTCTTTTTGCGCTTCATCAATGACATAGTGACTGGCAGGATACACGTAGATATGTCTGAGTCGCTCGACCGGGTTTCCGGTGGTCCTGTTAATCTCGGTGATTCGTTCTACTTCGTCTCCGAAGAGTTCTATCCTGATGATATTATTATAATAACTGGGGACAAGGTCGATAATGTCCCCTTTTACCCTGAACCTTCCGGGGATGATCTCTATCTCATTTCGCTCGTACAGATTGTCAACCAGCCGGCTGATGATCTCCCGCCTGCTCATCTTCTGGCCGACACCAAGGTCAAAACCCATTCGTTTATAGGTATCAGGCTTACCAAGACCGTAGATACAGGATACTGATGCAATAACAATCACATCATTCCGACTTAGGAGTGATGCAGTTGCAGAAAGCCGCATCATCTCAATCTTCGGGTTTATCTGTGCATCTTTCTCAATATACTGGTCTTTTTTTGCGATATACGATTCTGGCTGGTAATAATCGTAGTACGAAACAAAGTATTCAACCCGGTTATTCGGGAAAAAATCACGGAATTCATGATATAATTGGGCTGCCAGGGTTTTATTATGAGCGATGACCAGGGTAGGGATTTGAAGTTGTTCGATGACATTTGCCATCGTGAACGTCTTACCAGAACCGGTTACTCCAAGTAATGTCTGAAATGAGGAACCGCTCCGGGAACCTTCTACTAACTCTGTGATAGCATCCGGTTGTGATCCGGTGGGTTTAAAACTTGAAACCAGTTGAAATTGTGTCATTCCTGTATGCTCTTTTGTCTGAGTTTTTTCTGATATGTAATAGCAAACCGGTGTGCCTCATCCCTGATCTCCTGGATGAGAAGTGAAGCTGGGCTTTTCTTTTGTATTGAGAGGGGCGTATTTCTCCCGGGGATGAAAATCTCCTCTTCACGTTTTGCGATGGATATGATAGGTATCGGAAGGGAGAGTTCTTCAAGAATGGTATGTGCAGACTTTAACTGCCCGGGCCCCCCGTCAACGACAATAAGATCAGGCATTGTGCTGCTCTCGCGAAGGAGCCGGGAATATCGCCGTTTTACCACTTCAGCCATCGCAGCATAATCATCAGAAGGCCCGGCTGTTTTTATTTTGTATCTTCGATAATTTCTTTTGTCCGGCTTTCCATCCCTGAATGAGACCATGGATGCTACCGTCCCGGTCCCCCTGAGATGTGAGATGTCGAAACATTCAATGACTTCCGGAGGTGTGTCCATATGTAGCACTTCACCCAGTTCAGCAAGTCTCATCTTACCGGT
>CAYWHV010000687.1:0-1609 GCA_964458045.1 uncultured Methanospirillum sp. | reverse complement strand
GACTCAATACGATTATTGGTGGAAGAGGAACCGGGAAATCATCCACTCTTGAGTTTATCAGGTTTTGTAGCGGGAGAATTGATGAAATACCTAATAAATTATCCGAAGATCTGAATAAATATTTTACAAAAACAACCGATGAACCCCCTGGTCTTCTTCATGAAAAGACATTGTTAATGTTGGAATATCAGAAAGACGATACCCAATATCGGATCCGGTGGAATAGTGAAACAGATAATCATTCAATAAACCGGGTAAAGGAAGATGGAAAGGAAGAACTCAGTTCGGGAGAGATAAAAAACCGTTTTCCCCTTTCAATATACAGCCAGAAACAGATCTATGAAATGGCCAGGGATTCCTCATTAATCCTAAAAATAATTGATGAGGATCCTGATATCAAGAAAGAGGAATGGGAACGAACATGGAATGCCCTAACATCACGATATAAATCCTTACAGGCTAAAATCCGAGAGATTATTGCATCATTACCAGATAAAGAACGGATTCTCGGAGAATTGGAAGATATTACGAGTAAAATATCCCGGTTTGAAAAATCAGGGTATGCTGATATCCTGAAGAAATATCAACTAACTGTTAGAAAAGAGCGGGCTATTGAAATATGGGAAGAGAGTTGGGATTCTGCTTCTCATTCAATTACTTCCCTGATAGAGCAGATTGGGGCAAATGATCCTGATTTATCGGTGATGGATAGAGATGATCCAGATGATCAAAATTGTATCAAAGATCTTGAAGAACGAACTATATCAGTCAATAATACCGTTGATGAATTGCGCAATATTGCAAAAAGTCTGGAATCTCACTGGGCAGATTGGATAAAGACTAAGGAAGAATCAGAATGGAATAAGAAAAATGCTGAAATCCATTCTCAATATTCCTCATTGATGGATAAACTTGCAGAAGACGGAATATCTGACATTCAGCAATATGGCCAGTTAATTCAAAATAGAGAAACTCTTCGGGAGAAGATTACAACCTATGATTCTCTCATTTTGTCGTTGGAAGAATATAAAATTCAGGAAAAACAACTTCTCAAAGATATCACAACCCATCGACGAGAATTGACAAGAAAACGGAGTGAATTTATTCGTAGAAACCTGGCAGGGAATAAACAAATCAGGATGATTATTCTTCCCTTTGGGGATAAAAGATCTGCCGAAGATCAGGTACGTTCAGTCCTTGGGTTAGATAAAAACATCTATGCAAAATATATCCATGATCCTGATAACAAAACGGGTATTATCGATAGATTATATGATAATTATGATATGACCGGGCAACATGTTGATTCCGATGATTTCTTAAAAAGGTTAGAGCAGGAAAAGAAATTTATCTACGATCTCTGTGATGGAAAAAGTTCGTCCGATACTGAACGTCGGTTTATCGAAAAAATGATTCGTTGTTCTCAGGACCAGAGGGATGAACTTGCTTTTTTATTTCCTGATGATTCTCTCTCCATTGGGTATAAAACGGAATCTGAAGGGATATTCAAAGATATTACACAGGGATCTCCAGGTCAGAAAAACGCTGTTATCCTCTCTTTTATCCTTTCATATGGTACACAACCCCTCATCCTTGATCAACCTGAAGA
>CAYWHV010000686.1:0-1610 GCA_964458045.1 uncultured Methanospirillum sp. | reverse complement strand
CTTATAGTACTGCATAAAAAAACCCTGCATTGGTGGCAGGGTTTTGTCAATTACTTTTCTGTTGCGTGGTTGAATATGCGCCGTAATACATAGCTCCTAATAATTGATATTACAGTAAACCATAATCCAATCATTAAGTTATCCCTAATAGTTGCGTGTATTCCAAAAAATGGGAATATGATTATCTGAGACATTAGCGCCACAAAATAACCAGCCACGACATTGGTGATTGATTCAATCATCGAGTGAGTCTTCGATTGCATTTTCTTTCTCCATGTATGCCTGTATTGTTATTTGATCTTCTTTGTGTTCATCAGCATATTTTATATTTTTAATTGCCTGTTTAAAATACGACTCTTTCAGTTCAACGCCGATTCCCTTTCTTCCGTTCGCAACAGCGCCAAATACCTCGGATCCAACTCCCATAAATGGAGTAAAAACAACCTCTCCAGGATTAGATCTTAATACAACAACTCTATCAATTACATCAAGCTGCAGCGGATGGACGTGCTTTTCATCATCTTCGTCGCGGCTTTCCTTAAATGGTAAAACGTGATCGAGCCTGATGTCATCCCAGAACGATGATGCGTATTGCCTCCATATCCAATGTGAATACCTATTTTCAGTCTGCTTTCCTTTGTAATTTTTATATGACATCAATTCGTCCGGTATTTTCCTTTCACCTGCATAATATTCCAATCCTGTTGGATGGGATACTGGTATTTCATTGTCACCCGCTTTTCTGAAAATTAAAAGATAATCTGCTGATGCAACTCCACAATAAATTGAATCATCAACTACCGTTTTGTGTGCAAGATTTTTTTGCATGGTCCTATTTCTAACAGTTAGTGGCTCTTTCCATATACAATGTCGCGCTATCCAATTAAATCCGAGCTTTTCATGAAGCCGTATTATATCACCCGGAAAGTCCTTTAAATGATCGCTTCCAGAATTTCCAGACGGTACATCCATACAGTGTACCGCGGTACATCTTCCTGGTTTAGTTATCCTCTCAAGTTCTTTTACAACAAATTCATAATGCTTAAAAAAATCATCGTATGAATCGCAATTCGACAGGTCTCGCTCATTCGATGAATAGTGATACAATCCCCCGAATGGTGGGGAATATACCGATAGATGAATTGAATTGTCTGGCATATCTGCCATGACCTCAATGCAATCCCCGCAATACAGCGCATAGTTTTCTTTTATTACCTGATCTTTTACAGCCATCCCGGCACCTCCAAATTTTTATCGTATTTTTTTATGTGATTTATTGACAATGAATTATGCATTTCCTGTACTAATTTGTCAAACATTTCTATAGCCTGTTGCTGTTTTCTGCGCAAATTATTAAACATAGATTCATCTCCTTTTGTAAAAATCAAATCAACAGTTACCGGACGTTTTTGTCCAAACCTCCAGCACCTACGTTCCGATTGATAAAGTTGTTCATAGGAATGAGTTGGAAAAAGTAGCATCCTGTTGCAGTGTTGCCAATTCAATCCCCATGCTCCGATCTTCGGTTTTATTATTAACCGCTTAAACTTTCCGAGAGAAAATCCAACAAGCTTTTCCTCTTTTGATTCATCGCTGTCTCTTCCTGATAC
>CAYWHV010000685.1:0-1610 GCA_964458045.1 uncultured Methanospirillum sp. | reverse complement strand
ATCGATGACTATATACCTCAATCAATCCCCTCTACATTGACGATCAGTATGCCCGAACCCTCATCTCGAATGTCAAAAAAAGAGCTGCTTATTGTTCTCGTGGTATCTCTCGGGTCATTTATGGCCGGCCTTGATGCCACAATCGTAAACATCGCTCTTCCCAGTATCGCAAAAGCCTTTGATGTTCCCACAGTTCATGCATCATGGGTGCTGAATGCCTACCTGATTATCCTTGTGAGCCTTCTGCTTGCAGCGTCGAAGATGGGTGACATCAAAGGATATAAAGAAGTATTTCTGACCGGGTTTGGAATTTTCACGCTTGGATCAGCATTGTGCGGATTTGCACCGTCGATAGATACGCTCATCCTCTTCAGGACGCTTCAGGCTATCGGAGGGGCAATTATTGCAGCTCTTGGTTCGGTGATGGTGACATCATACCTGGGAACCCAGGTCAGGGGCCAGGCTCTTGGGCTTGTTGCCATGTTTACCATGCTCGGTGTTGCCTTGGGTCCGGTAGTAGGAGGTTTTCTGACCAGCATGTTCTCATGGCGGTTTATTTTCATTGTGAACATACCGGTCGGCCTTCTTGCAATCATCCTCGGGTTTCTCTGTATCCCCCTGTTAAAACCGACAAGTCCGTCAGCAAAACTGGATTTTCCAGGCATTCTGTTCCTTTTCATCACCCTGGCATCCCTGATATTCGGACTGAATACCATCTCCGGTCCAAATGCTTCCCAGGGTATCATAGCACTGGTGATGGCTGTCATCTTCTGCGTACTCTTTCTTATCAGACAGAAAAAATCTCCAGAACCGCTCATGGAACTCTCACTCTTTAAAAACCGGGCATACTCATTTCAGAATGCAGATATTCTCATCCTCCAGTTAGGACTTGCAGGAGTTATGTTTCTGATGCCCTTTTATCTGGAGATTGTGAAGGCACTCCCGACCGGAACCTCCGGAGCTCTCCTGCTGGCCCTGCCGATTGGGAATATCCTCACCGGTCCGATTTCAGGAAAGATATCAGATGTTATCGGTACGAAAAAGCCGATCATCATTGGATTTATCATCTGTGTCTTCGCTCTCTTCCTCCTCTCCACGCTGTCGGTTGAGAGTCATGCCTACCAGGTGGTCATGTACCTCTTCATCCTGGGTGCCGGAGCAGGGATTGCCTATGCACCACTCAATAGTGCCATCATGGGAGAATCACCGGAGAAGGATCGGGGGATTACCTCAGGCCTTCTGAAGATGATGACAAACCTTGGATCCTCCCTCGGTGTTGCCCTGACATTACTTGTTGCCGGGTTTGTCATGGGACCAAAGATGGCCATGGTAGCAGCCCATACGATTGAACCAGGAGAGATAATGCCGGCATTTCAGTCAGCGTTCTTCTTCTGCATGGTTCTGCAGATCCTGGGACTTGTTCTTATCGTCCTGGTGAAAGAGAAGAAAGCCCCGTTTTCAGGCCCGTATGAACCGGGGGTATAAGCAGTTCGATATCATCACCCGTTAAGAGGAACATACTATGAACAGAATACCCGAAAACACGAATGATCCTGCAGTATCAGAAGTAATCGGAGAGATATTAATGGTCGCCCTTGTGGTTGCCCTGG
>CAYWHV010000684.1:0-1612 GCA_964458045.1 uncultured Methanospirillum sp. | reverse complement strand
CTCCTCGGCTACCCGGATATCTGAAGTTCCGGCGGTGATGATCCCGACAACTCCTCCGGTCTTCGGAACCGTCGGCCCTTTCGCCAGGACCAGAACGCGCCCTTCATCCGACCATGCAGATGAAAGATCCAGAGGCCGGGCCCATTCCATCAGAGAGATCGCCAATTCAGGATCAAGCCGGGATATGATGCACCTGCCGGCGGATGTGACATAGCTTTCAACAATTGAACGGAGATGAGCAGGCTCTTTTCCTTCTGCAAGGATTACCTCAGGGATTCCGCACCTAGCCTTCCTGGACAGATCAAGGCATGCCACCGAGCCGACCGCCAGAACTGATTCAGCACAGATCTGTGCCAGAGCCTCGTCCGGACTCATTGTGTGGTCATATGCCGCCTGCAGAATGTGTTTCAGATCCAGTCCTTTCTCCATATGGAATAAGTACGATATGCAAGAAACAGTACATAATAGGTTCATTGCGATGAGTATTCTCTTTCTGATCTCAGTCTTTGGCGTGCTGGTCTGTATCTTCCTCTGGCTGCGCGATATCCGGATCTGGGCACGATCCCTGCTTCCCGGGTACAGGAAAGCCTCAATACACGGAGTGTACCAGACTGCGCTTGCAACCGCTGGTGCAGGTATCGTCTACCTGTGGCCGGGGGTCTCCATTCTTGGAACCGGGATTGTCCTGCTTGGCCTGTACCTTCAGGGAAAAGAGGAGAGAGAGAAGATCTGGACAGACGAACCAGCTTTCACCAGGTTCTTCGGGAGTGTTCCCCGGAATAATACCAGAAGGTAACACCATGATACAAAAACCACGCGGGACACGGGATATGCTCCCTGATGAGATGGAACGGCGTCGTGAGATAGAAGCACGGATGCGGGCACGGGCACGACTCTATGGATTCCGGGAGATAGCAACCCCGGTATTTGAAGAACTTGAACTCTTCACCATCCGGTCAGGAGAAGGGATCATCAATGAGATGTACGTGTTTGAGGACAAGGGCGGCAGGTCTCTTGCACTCAGGCCTGAACTGACCGCACCGGTCCTCCGGATGTATGTTGAAGAGGGACGATCGCTCAATAAGCCCATTAAATGGTGTTATTTTGCCGACTGTTTCAGGTATGAACGACCACAAAAGGGAAGATACCGTCAGTTCTGGCAGTTCGGGGCAGAACTTATCGGAGCAGACTCTGCCATGGGCGATGCAGAGGTAATCACGCTCGGGTATGACCTTCTCAGGACCGCAGGAGTAAAGTTCGTTCTCCGCATCGGCCATCTCTCCTTCATGCGGACCCTTCTTGCAGATCTTGCCGATGGAGATAAAAAGAAGATCCGGGCATTTCTTGATAAGCGGGAAGAAGAAGCCGCAATCACATACCTTCGCGATATCGGACAGGACCAGCTCTGTGATCCCCTCATCCGGCTCTGTGGTGCCCGGACGCTTGATGATGTCTTTGCAGTCATCGGAGAGATCCCTGAAGCTGCACGGGTACGGGAAATGTTTGCCATCCTTGATGCATCAGCCATTCCGTACGAGATAAATCCGGCCATTGCACGGGGCCTTGACTACTATACCGGGGTCGTCTTTGAATGCTTTGCCGAGGGGCTTGG
>CAYWHV010000683.1:0-1613 GCA_964458045.1 uncultured Methanospirillum sp. | reverse complement strand
ACTCAATATTCAGCCCGGCACTTCCCGGTACCTGTTCTCCAGTCTCTTCGGGAAATGAGGGGAATAACGTCATCATAGCAGCACGTCGGTATCTGGATCTTCTGATCAGTGATCACAATCCCCCAGGTATCCTGGAGGGAACGTGCCCGCTTCAGGTCTATTTTGTCAGTAATCTCTATCTCCCGGAACGAAGAGCACCCGTTCATACTACCACCATGGAGACAATCCCTCAATAGAGTATCGATTCCGCCATTCTCCTGTTGGGACAGGACATGATCTCCTGATGCCGCTCACACTCCCCGGCCTGCATCGCGATACTCGTGATCATCAGGCACCGTTTCAGACCAGAGAGCGATACACAAGTCCGACTCCTTCCCGGATTCCTGAGCGATTCTGTCGGAGAGACCGATGGGTTGAGGAAGAAGTCATGCTCTCACGACCGAACCGGTGACTCGGATCTTTCAGGAATCCTATGCCTTTTCTTCTGCATCGGCCTGGTTCAGCTGGATTGATTTGTCAAACGCTTGAAGAGCTTCGTCAAATCTGCCGAGACAGTTCAGGGCATTTCCCCGGTTATTCCAGGCATCTGCATAATCAGGATCGATCCGGATCGCGGTATCGCATGCCTGCAATGCTTCCTCAGGTCTGTCGAGATAGTTCAGGGCAGATGCCCTGGTATTCCATGCATCTGAGTAGTCAGGGTTGAGACTGATCGCCCGATCACATGCCTGCAGCGCTTCCTCCCATCGGTCAAGGTGTACCAGGATATACCCCCGGGTACTCCATGTCATCGCTTCATCAGGCGTCAGACTGATTGCAGTATCTGAAGCTTGGAGTGCTTCTTCGAATCTTCCGAGGCATGAGAGGATGATACTTCTGTTCGTCCAGGCATCAGGATCTTTCGGGTTCAGACTGAGTGATGTATCGATCTTCTGTAATGCATCCTCATATTCTCCGATATTCTCAAAAAATGCCTTTGAATGATGAATTACTCCGGTGTCTTCCCGAAAAAAAGACAGGGTTTGCATACAGGTACGTTTCCACACCAGAATGATTAACGATTCCTTTTCCTCTCAGCACGGCATCCGATCAGAAAAGGCGCTCATGAATAAAAAAAATCCACGTTACAACGAAATTCGTCCCTGATACCGGCTCTCCCCCGATACCGGCAAAAACCTCATTCATCAGACACAGATGGATCAACGCTCCCGTCAAGTGGCACAAAGAACCAGGCATCATTCTCTTCTATCAGGATACCCACCGGTTCGGATGAGAACACCCCCCCAATCTCCGTGGTGGTGCTGGCGTCCTGGATGATCGGATAGAAGGTTCTCTGGTCCACAGAACAGGCCTGACCGATGATTATCCTGTTCTCATGCATGATTTTTCCTTTTGGGATGCGCTCCGGTGGCTCTGTCATTCATGAAGAAGGGGATAAGAGTTGCACCCGTTTTGATTATCAGGCTCAGGGGACGGGTAATCAGGATTTCACCTTCAGCATCCCCTTCACACACCAGCCGGGAGAAATCCGGTTTCAGAGAGCATGAGAAAGAGTCTGAATCGAGTAATGGTTGGACCGCATGGTAATACCCGAACATCTCTCCGGTGGTAAC
>CAYWHV010000682.1:0-1614 GCA_964458045.1 uncultured Methanospirillum sp. | reverse complement strand
CTTTACCGGTTTGATAGCAGTATTTGGTATAAACTGTCGTCCGTTCCATTTTATAGGATAGAACTTCCCATCCGGAGCCGGTAACAGCGGCCCCCAACTATCCAATTCAATTCCGATACTTGTTTTATCCAACGGTTTATATGGAAGATGTGCTGCAGTAAAATGTTTTTGCTGCATTCCCAAATGGTATGCCCAATATTTTTCATCAAACATTTGATGAATCTTTCCTTCTCGATCAATTAGGAATGCAGTTGCAATACGTTCAGGAGTGCTCATCCACCAGTTGATATCTCCATTTGTTCCATCTCCACTCACGGTGTGATGGAGAACGAGTTGACATTTCTCTATTTCTTCTCGCATGTATTGCGTTGAAGGAAAATTATGCTGAATAAGATTCATTTTTTTTATCCTTTGTTTCTCTAATTCTGTTCCGGCAATCAAAATTGATACACTCATTCTCAGACTTCTGAAGAATAAGTTTTTCCAATTTGATTATTTTGATTTCAAGTGCATATTTACTTTTTTCCATTTCTTGCATTTCGCTGCGCAGTTTTTTATTCAGATTCTCAGCTTCAAGTAATGATTTGGCGTAACTTTCTAATCGTTTGTCAAAGACATCAAACTGATCTCTAACGGTGCTGAATTCTTTCTGATCAACTTCTGCTTTTGTACCTTTTAGATCCATGTTTCTTTTTTTCCGCTCAAGAATGTACAGTATTACTGTCCAGACGTTTGTGCCGCCTAACAGGAACAGGGCAATCCAATATCCCCAATCCATTCCTGCGTTATACATCGTATAGTCTTCAATCATGCTAAAAAAGTTTTTTTGTTAGAATTATCAATATGTATTATGCCATCTGCCGGAGATTCTCCTGCAAATAATGTATAAGCCGGATAGTCGGACGGATGTTCTTTAATCGTGTTGATTGCTGCTGACAGGTATTTTTCAGCTTTTTGTGAAAACTTGATTCGCGTTTCTGCAAGTTGTGTTTTTTCAATCGGTTGTATTTCAATACCTTCTAAATCTATATTTTCAAAAACAAGCCCTTTTTCTGTGGGGAGTTTGTGAAGTTCTCCAATTCCATCTGCTACTGCACTATAGACTACGAAACATTTTATGTCAGACAAAATTCGCTCATATTTTTCTGAGTTATCTGCAGCTAAAAGTTCACAATAAAAAGAACTTCCAATTCGATGTCTTAATGTTAGCAATTCAACATCTCTAATATAGTTTTTCATTTTGAGAAAAACTAACCTGCTGTTGTCAATGCTGAAATATTCATTAAAATCTGATGTATTCCGAATGAGAGAGTTCTTAAGTTTAGTGAAATATTTTGATGTTTCAAACTCAGGGAAGTCGGAAATATTAGCCTCTAAATATTCGAGTATGGTGTCAAGTTGATTAAATCCGTCATTTTTGAGAGAACGCCTTAAATTTTCCTCTTGATAACGAAAAAGTCGGTTTTCTTTTTCAACGTTCATCGCAATACCTGCATCACTGATCATGGATGCAATGACGTCGAATCCTTGCCAAATTGCCAATCTTATTTCTGCATACCTTACAAGGTCAAGCAAATAGTCTAACTTAATATTTACTGATTGTTCGTTTTGATA
>CAYWHV010000681.1:0-1624 GCA_964458045.1 uncultured Methanospirillum sp. | reverse complement strand
TCTCCTGAATCAGCCTTTGACTATGATATCAGGCAGATATACTCCCTCGGAATCGAAGCATATGCCGAATCACTGATCAGGGGTGAACTATCGGATGCATTCTGGGATGCTGCCCTTCCCCAGGAGATGACAAGTGCCGTTGTTTCAAGTCCTCATTTCCATGTATTCCTCGCCGCCCAGGTGAAGATGCACGATAAGGGTTTCCTCTCCCGTGATATTGCTGTGAAGGAGCTGATTGAACACCGGTCTGACCTTCATCATATCTTTCCCCGGGAGTATCTGAAGAAGAACGGGCTGGCTCGGGGTCAGTACAATCAGGTTGCTAATTACGTGGTTGCCCAGAGTGAGATCAATATCGCTATCGGAAAGAAAGAGCCGAAGGTGTACTTTGGGGAACTGGCAGAGCAGTGCCAGGGTGGGGCAAAGAAGTACGGGAATATTACAACAGAATCTGAACTTGCTGAAAATCTCAGGATGAATTGCATTCCGGAGAGTATCAGGGGGATGACCGTGGCTGATTATCCGGAGTTCCTGAATCAGCGACGGGTGCTCATGGCACAGAAGATCAAAGAGTACTTCGGGAGTCTGTAGGATGGAAGGGGTGAGGCCATATCCGGAATATAAGGATTCAGAGGTTTCCTGGTTTGGGGAAATACCGGGGCATTGGAAAGTACTTCCGTTATTTGCTATAACTAACCCCAAAAAAAATACAAACTGTTTTGATCGGGAATTATTATCTGTATACCTAAACTTAGGTGTGGTAAAGTTCTCTGATATAGCAGAAAAGAGAACGAATCCAACAAGTGAGGATCTCTCAAAGTATCAGGTTGTTGATCCTGGTGACTTTGTTTTAAACAATCAACAAGCATGGCGAGGATCAGTCGGTATCTCAAGATATGAAGGGATTGTAAGCCCTGCATATATAGTATTATCACTCAATAATCTCTTAAATCCAAAATTTGCCAATTATTTATTTAGGGATATTGTGATGGTAAACCAATATCTCATTTGCTCAAAAGGTGTGGGATCGATTCAGAGAAATCTGTATTGGCCACATTTGAAAAGAATTACAATATTAGTCCCTCCCATATCTGAACAAACTGCCATCGCCCGTTATCTTGATTATGTGGATCAACGAATCCGACGATATATTAACGCCAAAAAGAGAGTCATAAAACTACTTGAGGAAGAGAAACAGGTCATCATCCACCAAGCAGTCACCCGTGGTCTTAATCCCTCTATCCTAACGAAACCCTCTGGTATTGAATGGTTAACTGATATTCCGCAACATTGGGGAGTTTGGAGGATAAGCCATTTTGCAAAGGTGGGTAATGGTTCAACTCCATCAAGATCTAATAATGAATATTGGAATAAAGGAACATATCCTTGGTTAAATAGTGCTTGTGTAAATCAGGGAGAAGTTAAGATTTGTGAACAGTATATTACAGGAAAAGCATTACTTGAATGTCATCTCCCGGTAGTAAAAACAAATTCCATTTTATTAGCGATAACTGGTCAAGGAAAAACACGAGGGACTTCAGCAATATTGAAATTTGAAGCAACAATTAACCAGCACATTGCGTATATCACAATAGATCGATCAATTATTCTTCCTCTTTACTTG
>CAYWHV010000680.1:0-1625 GCA_964458045.1 uncultured Methanospirillum sp. | reverse complement strand
CCTTACGCATACCGGATTCTCTGATGTATCAATCCTGACACCTGTCGGGATTCGTCTTCATATCCCGGTCTCAATAACCAGGGGGACCGGAGAATGCAGAAAATATTCCGGGGACTATCCGGGAGATGTGACGGCAGGACTGGTCTTTACGGCTGAGGCGACCCCCAATGATTCTGGAATTACCCTTTCCTTTGGTGAAGGCATTGGCAGATGGTGTCGTGATACCCCCCGGTATAAAACCGGAGACCCGGCAGTCTCTTCCCAGGCAAGGAGCGAGATTCAAAATGCAATAGAGGAAGCGGTGCAGGAAACCGGTATTCCGGGAGTGACAGTCAGGATTTTCGCACGGCAGGGAAGAGAAGTGGCAAAAAAAACCCTGAACCAGATGGTGGGAGTCATTGGAGGGATCTCTATACTTGGCACAACAGGGTTTGTTGAGCCCTGGGATGATCACCTGGAGCAGGCCGCGTGTGATCGGGCGGTTCATACAGAACGGGTCGTGCTTACCACCGGCAGGATCGGTATGCGATATGCCCGGATGTTATTCCCGGACCATGAAGTCATCCTTGCCGGGTCCCGACTGGGCACTATTATCCCCCATCTTACCGGGGAGGTTACCATCTGCGGCCTCCCGGCCTTGGTATTGAAATATGTAAATCCGTCAATTCTTGAAGGAACCGGATTTTCAACCGTTGAAGAGTTCATGACAACCGATCGTTTTCTGCCGGCCATGCAGACATCTTTTCAGATCTATAAGAGCGCACACCCAAATGTCAGGATAGTCGTGGTGAACCGGGAAGGAACAGTCATCGGAGATTCCTCATGAAGATTGTTGGTGTCGGATGCGGGCCGGGGATGCTGACCCGGGCAGCGATCCAGGCAATTCAATCAGCTCACCTCATCCTCGGTTCAGAGCGGGCACTTGATCTGATCAGGGATGTCCTTCCAACCCATGCCGAAATAAGGGAAATAGAGGATTACAAGGCACTCCGGACCCTGCCCGAACACGCAGTCATACTCTCGACTGGTGATCCCATGATATCAGGGCTTGGATATCTGGGCGGAGAGGTCATCCCCGGGATATCGTCTGTCCAACTGGGAGCTGCAAAAACCGGGGTGACCCTGACAAACCTCTTTCTCATCACTGCCCATGGCAGGGATCATGAACAGGCAGTGACTGACTGTTGTGAAATGATAAGCGCGAAAAGGAAGGTGTGTATCATAGCCGACCCCGCTTTTCCGGTCAGTGCATTAGGGCAAAAACTTGCTGATGTTGACCCGGAGGCACAGATCATTATCTGTGAAAACCTGGGATACCCGGATGAACGGATAGTAAAAGGAACCGCAAGGCACCCTCCTGTTGCCCAGGGCGGAATGTTCATTCTGTTTGTTACAGTATCGTAAAAAAACCTGAAAATAGTTCTAAATAAATTATTAGGAAAAGGGGATTGGTCTCTGCTCCCTTGGGGCAGTCAACCAGTGATATTGGGTATCACAGAGACCAATGGGGTCTTCATCGAACATTCTCCTCCTACAAGAACCTCATGAATTGATACACACATTTGATGGGGGGTGTGAAATGAGGCATTTCACATGTATGCGTCAGGTGTTATTCGGATGGGGGG
>CAYWHV010000679.1:726-1629 GCA_964458045.1 uncultured Methanospirillum sp. | reverse complement strand
TTTTTGAATATATGATTACTGGGAATCCCACGCTAGTTTTCAGACTGGATGGAATCCCTCAAGAATATTATGAATACCTGATATCTTTTGATGAGGACACTCCGGATAGTATTGCCGACGTTATATGCAACGCTGCGCAAATGAGCGAGGAAGAAGTGAAAGCCATTATCGAAAAGTATAATTTTGATGCCATGGTAAATGGTGTCATGGATTCTATGGATTACATGATGCGCCATATCACAGTCACAGATGATGAAATTCTCAAGGATAATGATAATGTAGTTTTTGAAGGGGCACAGGGATTGTTGCTTGATGAGTTCTATGGAGAGTTTCCTTATGTAACTCGTTCAAGGACAGGAATCAAGAATACTATTCCAATGATTCGGATGTTTCCAGATGTGGAAGTTGATGTATTCTATGTAACCAGAGCATATACAACTCGACATGGGGCTGGTCCCTTATTGAATGAGGAACCAATGCCTAATTGGGTAGAGGATACAACAAATATCCCCAACCAATTTCAGGGAAGTCTTAGGTATGCTCCATTGAATTTTGAATTGCTCAGTAATACTATCCAGAAAGATTTCGGTTATATTGATAATAGCAATAGCAATATTAAGATGCATCTGATTGTAACGTGTATGGATCAATTACCCATTGAAATGCATGAGAAATTTTATGGAGAACTTGAGAATAAGTTCGTTTGGACTGATCCTATCTTGGATAGGCTCTTTGTTAATTATTCTAAAGTAACCTTGGAAGTTCCTTTAGAAGTTCCTTCGGAAGATTGATAAATTTAAATAATGGAGATTGATATGAAGAATGAAATGAAGGTTGGAGATATTGTAAAAGTTGTAGAGTATAAAGATACAAAGTGTTCTGATCAGGGCGTTTATAGAGACA
>CAYWHV010000679.1:0-716 GCA_964458045.1 uncultured Methanospirillum sp. | reverse complement strand
GCACAGCAGAAAGCAATACCCGAAAAAAAATTGTGTTTATCGAAAATATAGATGGTAAAGTGGCAGATTACTTTTATGTCCACGAAAAATTTTTGGAGAAAATTGGTAAAATGGATAATATCAATACCGAAGAATATTGGGATATTGTCGAGCCATGGGATCATAGAGGACCAAAGAAGTTGGTCTGATTGGCCGGAAAAAAATTTTGGAAATAATAAAGTCTAAATTTGTTTGGAAGTGCTAACGCTGGAATCTGATTGGGGGTTTGGTTGGGAAATACCGGGAAAAAAATTTTGGAAAATAATGGAGGCTAAATGTGTTTGAGGGGATGCTTGCCATGCCACCATGGGAACCCGTTAGGAGTCCCTAAAACCTGTTTTTGACCCCCCTTGGCACGCATCTTGCATTGTACTATCAAGATGTACTTAGTCTCCCCTAACATTCATTCATCCCCCAAACATTCCAAGCAATTTCCATGCCATCTCATTTTCTCCTCGGTTTCCATCCAACCCCCAACCAACCCCCAACCAATCCCCATTAACCCCAACCAGTCCCCAAGCAACCAATGCAGATATCATGCCAATTATTTAATAATTATCCGATAATATTTGAGATAACACACAAAACACACGAAAACACTTGACAATATTCCGATATCTATTAGATGCACTGTAAGGTATCTCTGTGGACCATAAGGGACGGTCTGTTACATTCAG
>CAYWHV010000678.1:0-1630 GCA_964458045.1 uncultured Methanospirillum sp. | reverse complement strand
TCAACCAGAGTCTCATGCCTGCAGAAAACCTGAAATTATATGACAATACCCCGCTTGCCGTTGATGATCTGGTTTCAGGCCGTATCGATGCAGTAATGTATGACAGCACGGTGATGAATGACATCATTGCAGGTAAACCTGTGACAAAAATTGGCATGGTAGAGACCAATGAGGATTTCGGCATTGCTGTGCGGAAGGAAGATACTGCACTGCTCGAAAAACTCAATAATGGTCTTGATAATTTAATGGTATCCCCTGAATGGGAGGTATTGAAACAAAAATACAA
The DNA here is from genome assembly GCA_964458045.1 of uncultured Methanospirillum sp. Lineage (GTDB taxonomy): Archaea > Halobacteriota > Methanomicrobia > Methanomicrobiales > Methanospirillaceae > Methanospirillum. The sequence goes on along the minus strand of CAYWHV010000678.1, from coordinate 1,344 downwards.
TATGGAAGGGGAATCTCGTTCATCAATTGCTGGAATTTCAACAACTGACTCATATGAAGAACCAATTGATGTTGAATATGAAGAAATTGCTAGGTATCCTGAAAAATACATCAATCATCCAATTCATATTAAAGGTCGAATAATTCAGACTATTGATGAGAATAATGGAAAACAAACCATAAGACTCGCTACAGAAAGTAATGAAATTGGAAAGAATGGATTTGGTTCAGGAGATGTAATTTTGATCGACACTAACAATAAAAACCATGTTAGATTACTTGAAGATGACATTATTGACGTTACTTTTATATCGAAAGGATTAAAGTCATATCAATCAGTAGTGAATCAAAAAATCACAGTTCCAAGTGGCGAATTAATCAAACTTGAAATAATTTCTTAATTTTTTTGGTAGCGGGTTGCATTATATAAACCTCATTCCCTCTTTTTCCGAATGGCATAAACCTGATCATGATGAACCTGTCAGGAATATTCTGACACGGACTTTATGCATCATGAATTTTTTAAAGAAAGAATATCTTCCTCTTATTTATGCCACGTTATCAGCGGTGTTTTTTGGAAGTTGTGCCCCGGTAACGAAATATTTTGTCTCTGATATCGGCCCACTCATGCTCGCAGCACTCTTTTACCTGGGTAGCGGGCTTGGTATGTGCTGTATGATTATTGGTGGGTGGATAATCAGAAGAGGGGCAGCTCCTGCTGATTCACCTGTCTCACGATCTGACATACCTTATCTGGCTGGGATGTCATTTTTCGGGGGTATACTTGCACCAGTCACTCTCATGTATTCAATGGAGATAACTCCCGCAGCGACAGGATCTCTCCTCTTAAATTTTGAGTCTGTTGCCACCGGTCTGATGGCTGCTTTTCTCTTTAGGGAAGCGGTTGGCAGACGTATCTGGATTGCAATGGCATTTATCACCCTTTCATGTCTCATCTTATCATACGATCCCAGGGGAATATTCGGGTTTTCCATCGGGGCATTTGGGGTTCTTCTTGCCTGCTTTTTCTGGGCATTTGATAATAATATCAGTCGGAGGGTTTCAGGAAAAGATCCGTTTATGTGTATTATGATCAAGGGTCTTTCTGCAGGGGTATGCACAGGAATAATTGCCCTTCTGGGAGGAGAGATTGCACCACCTCTCTTTGAAATTCCCCTGTTCTTACTGATCGGCTTTTTAAGTTATGGAGGACTTGCCAGTGTATTCTTCCTGATGGCTCTTCGCTCTATCGGAACCGCGAGAACCGGTTTGTTTCTAGCTCTATCTCCATTTTTTGGAGTTTTATTCTCCTTCTTTCTGTTCAGAGAACCATTCCATGAGGTCT
>CAYWHV010000677.1:989-1632 GCA_964458045.1 uncultured Methanospirillum sp. | reverse complement strand
TTCTGGAATGAGGATGCTGATGCAAGCAGATCAGGATACATCTCATTCATTGCAGCCACGCAGGAGCCACATCCGGGAACCAGTGTCCCATACTCTTCAAGATCTGTGCTCAGTTTATCTGCAGCGGAGAGCCACGAATCACGAAGCGGTGTTGTTTCCGGACTCAGGGTATACCCTTTTATCTTTTCGGAAAAGGATACGAGCGCTTCGCTCTTTTTTGATGCAATATCGGCAATCGCAGCATCTCTTCCATAGAATACCCCGATATTCATCGCTTCCGGAGTCTGGTATAACATCGGAATTCCGGATGTAAGGATATCAGAAAGGAATGCAGTGTCATCATCAGTAAGAGCCGGTCCGGCTGATACGGTCTGTGCCAGGATGAAAAGAGAAAGAAGGGCACATAGCCCGGTAAGGACTCGAATGTTCATACCAGAAGGTTTCACCCGTTTCGATATAAGGGTACTCCTGTTACAGGGAAAACCGGTCCGCCTGCTTCTTCAGATTTCCACTGAGACGGGCTATCTCCAGTGACGAGGATGCAATATCATCCGTGGCATGCCTGCTCTCATCCATCCGGTGTGATATCTCTTCCATCCGTGCAAGGTTCTTCTCGGTCTCGGAGTTCATTATGCCGATACCT
>CAYWHV010000677.1:0-979 GCA_964458045.1 uncultured Methanospirillum sp. | reverse complement strand
TTTTTGCAAAAAAGAGTTCCAACAGGAAGAAACCCATCCGGCTCTTGTTTTGTTAAAAACTGACAATCTCTCCAGAAAAGATAAGATCAATTCACGAATTTACCAGTCAGATGGCCTTGAATTATTCGGAATGGATACCAGGCCTTCGTATTAAAGTTATTCATGAGGATGTCTCAAAATTGAGTGGGTTTGGGGGTGATCGCAGGTATCAACATAACCTGAGTGTGTATTATACCCAAAAAATATGGATGTTATTGAATAGTAACCGGGATTTTTGCAAACCGGATATTATTATTCTCGTCAGATTCGATGACGTCATCCTCGCCATCCACCAGGATACCAAAGTAGTATACTCCCGGAGTCATGTTCGCCGGAATCGGTGTTGGTGCATTCCCATCAGACTGGGTTCCTGCAGGAAGTTCAGGTATCTCACCCATACCGAGGAGAATATCCTCATCAGATAATTCGGAGTCTGCGGAGAGATAGAGTTCCACGATAAATGACCCTGCATCACCGGAGCCGACATTCCGGATGGATGTAGAGACATTCATGACTCCGCCGGAGGTTCCTTCGGTATCAGAACTGACATCGGGGATGGTAAGATCTGGGAGTTCCGGTGGTTTCTGGGTCTGGGACACGACCGGCTGTGCTCCGGCAGAGATTTTCACCATCTTATCGGCAAAGAGAATGTTATTAGCCTCACTCTCTTCAGAGATGACTTTCCCTGAATCCACCATCACGCCAAGGTAATAAGTATCGGGTACGAGATCTACAGGGACCGTTGCAACGGCAGTTCCGTCGCGGAGCATCCCAACCCCCAGATCCGCAACTTCCCCAAACCCGATCTCCCGATCCTGTTCGGTAATCAGAGCATCTGGTGAGAGATAGAGTGAGATTTTGAATGGTCCTGCTGATGCTGACCCCTGGTTTTTCACCGTGGTGTTGACGTTCATGGTCCCGCCCTGCACCGCAGACTGCT
>CAYWHV010000676.1:0-1633 GCA_964458045.1 uncultured Methanospirillum sp. | reverse complement strand
TAACTTTTCTGATGCTGCTTTTATGGTATCTTACAATCTCTCCGTTTGTGGGAGTTCCATAAAGTGAATATTTGATATTTGCAAGAGAAAATAAATCAACAACCTCAATGGAGTTAATACTCTCCAAAAAAATTCCAATTTCTATTGGAAATGTCATAAAAAATTTGTAACTATTCACCCCCTCAAAAACATTTTAAGCCCATTTTACCACCAGATCTTTATATAATGACCGCATATTAATTTTTAATGAATATCCCCACCGATAGGGAACAGATCTTAAATTTTGTTCTGACCGATCCCAAAGCCGCAACTGATCTTATTTTGGATTTATATCAGACAGTTCAAAAACAGGCTGAAAAGATCGCAGAACTTGAAAAAAGAATCAAGGAACTGGAGGCACAACTAAAACAAAACAGCCGCAACAGCAGCCGTCCGCCTTCAGCTGACATTTTCAAACCAAAACCAAAAAGCCTGCGGAAAAAAAGCGGCAGGAAACCTGGGGGACAGAATAATCATGAGGGTAAAACCCTTAAAATGGTGAAAGATCCTGATGAGATCATCTCTCATCTGGTTTTAAAATGTAAATGTGGACATTCTCTAAAAGAAATTGAACCCTTAAGAATTATTAAGAGACAGGAATTTGAGATTCCACCTGTTGAAATCAAAGTGATTGAACACCGGGCAGATGTAAAGATCTGTCCTGTATGCGGGAAGAAGATAGTTGGTGAATTTCCTCCACATATAAATAATACAACTCAATATGGACTTAATTTCAAGTCAGAAGTGATGTACCTGAAGGATGAACTTATGCTGCCATTCGAAAAGGCATCAACATATTTCAAAGATAAATACAATCAAAAGATCAGTCCGGCTACAATTCTGAATATTTGCATGGAGGCATATGAATCTCTTGATAAATTTGAAAATGAGGTCGAAGAAAATTTAATCCAATCACCTGTTTTACATGCAGATGAGACAGGATTAAGAGTTCTTGGAAACAGATGGTGGCTGCATACAATAGGTAATGAGAGATTGACTTTGTACGCTGTTCATCAAAAGAGAGGATCTAAAGCGGTTGATGATATTGGTATTATTCCAAAATTCAAAGGGATTCTGGTGCATGATTTCTGGGCAACATATTTCAGGTACGATTGTAAGCACTCTCTTTGTAATGCTCATATTATGAGGGAATTAGAAGGAATTGTGGACGGTTACAAACAAAAGTGGGCCGGAAAGATGAAGGATCTCTTTGAGGATGTTTATAATTGCATATTTGTTCAGAACAAACGAAATCAGGAGAAACTGATTGAGTTTAAACAGATTTATCAGACTATTTTAAAGGAAGGATTTGAAGAAAATCCACCGCCAGTACGGCCTGACGGTAAAAAGAGGGGACGGATTAAGAAGTCAAAACCACTTAATCTTCTGATGAGGCTGGATGAGTATCGCGAAGATATTCTGAGGTTTATGTACAATTCTATTGTACCGTTTACAAATAATCTGGCAGAACGAGATGTCAGAATGATGAAAGTACAGCAGAAAATTTCAGGGACGTTTAGATCAAGAGATGGAGCAGAGATTTTCTGCAGAATCAGAGGGTATATCTCAACTGTCAGGAAAAATGGGAAGTCGG
>CAYWHV010000675.1:0-1634 GCA_964458045.1 uncultured Methanospirillum sp. | reverse complement strand
TCGGGAATCGTGATCTTTTCAAAGGGCTCTTCCTCCATACTCAACCGGTGGAATGGCAAAGGCATGTGATCATCCATATTGACCTGGGTGACCGAAAAGCAGATTCAGCAGTTCAATTTGATCGTGCCCTCTGTGAGGCAATAGATGAGCAGGCAGCAATTCATAATGTCCAGTTGTCAGGCCAGGATGCTACGTCACGGTTTCGAGAGTTGATCCTGTCTCTTACCAAAGGCGGGGAGAAAGTTGTCATTCTCATTGATGAATATGATAAACCTATCCTGAATAATATTGGAAACCCGCATGTTGGTGAAATACTCAATGCACTGAAGGCGTTTTATGCTGTCATCAAGGCAACTGAACCATATCAACGATTTGTACTTCTCACCGGTGTGAGTAAATTTTCAAAAATTTCCCTCTTTTCCGATTTAAATAATCTCACAGACATTACCATGGCTGCACCATTTGCGACTGCACTTGGATATACTCAGGAAGAATTAGAGTCATACTTTGCTCCCCGGATACAAGAGTTAGCCCTCAGGGAAGGTGTAGGTTATGAGGAAACGCTGGGGAATTTAAAGTCCTGGTATAATGGATACCGGTTTGAAGAAAGTTCTGATACGGTGTATAATCCGGTATCTGTAATGAATTGCCTCTCTGCACAAAAGTTTTCAAATTACTGGTTTGAGACGGGAACTCCAGCATTTCTCCTTGACATGATGCGGAACCAGGAGTATGATATCGCAGCCTGTCTCCAGGAGCCGGTTACCGAGTTATCGTTCTCAGCATATGATGTTGATCGGATCTCCCCTACTCCATTGCTCATCCAGACCGGATATCTCACCATTATCAGGAGTGAACGTGCAGGGGATACCCGGCTTTATCAGCTTGGGTTTCCAAATCGGGAGGTGGAACAGGCTTTTGGTGCATATCTTATCGATTCGTACAGTAACCTTGACAAGGAACGAGTCGGTGTGCAACTCCTCCATCTTGGCAGATCCCTGAAAGCAAATGATCTGAGCAGTTTTTTCTCTGTTCTTCATGCCTTTTTTGCAGGTGTCCCAAATACCATCTCGATAAAACATGAAAAGTACTATCAGACGATCCTGTATGTTACTCTCCGGCTTCTTGGTCTGCAGGTTGAAGCAGAAGTGAGCACAAATATCGGGCGTGTGGATGCTGTACTAAAAACATCTTCAACGATTTTTATTATTGAATTTAAACTTCGTGGGACAGCAGAGGATGCTTTGGAACAGATCCGGATGAAAGGGTATGCAGATGCATGGCGGGCAGATGGCAGGGAGATTGTATCTGTAGGAGTGGCGTTTGATCCGGCAGAGAGAAATATTGGGAAATGGGTGGTTGGATGACGGAGTGTGGTCATTCAGAAAATCTCAAATTGAGGCACTAATTTTGGGGTTTTAACTCGGTAAGTAGTCGATTCATGGGAAAAATTTTGTGAGTTCTCATGCAATCTTTGCTTAGGTGTACCAAACGATTATTCAATTTCAAAAAATCTATATCCCCGATTCCCAAAACAATAGACAACAAACAACTGAATTTTTGCCTCCGGGTATTCCATTTTTAACCCCTCTGCATATCCTCGGATCTGTTCCGCATCTTTTGGGTCGTATGTA
>CAYWHV010000674.1:0-1647 GCA_964458045.1 uncultured Methanospirillum sp. | reverse complement strand
TCCACGTTGGGTATGATGATCTCGTCCTGAATCAGACTGGCAGTGATTCAGAATGGGATACGTGTGGTCAGTACCGTACCATCTCTCTTTGGTAAATACCTGTTCCAATAATTTTTCTAAAAAACTGGAGTGATGAGAATGCTGTTGTCAGCAGAAAAAGGTCAGGAATGTGCACCTGATATCACCGTGATCATCGACAGGTCAGGTTCGAGAGTAGTGATGAGATGGTTGTATTGCCGATGGCTTTGTGAACCGATATACAAAACAGGGAAAAAAAGAGTATTGAAAGATTGATGAGAGGTGATGAATTACTTACTGCTATTCGCATATGCGAGATCAATCGAGACATCTTTAAAATCGTAACTTCTCATCACATCACGGGTACGAAGTAATTCTTCCCACTACCTTCTTTTCAAGCCAGTGAGGAGAGCAGCCTCTCCTGAACTAATCCTTCCCTGCTCATACAGAGAGATTGCAAAGGATTCCATAATCTCTTTTTCAAGAGGGTTCTTTAAATGAAGAGTTTGTACAATCTCATCAGGAATAGATAATTGTACTTCTGTCATATAGTATTCTCAGTATTATATCTTCCACGAGAGCAGGGATAACTCTTGATGGCATTACTTGGAAATTTCATCCCATAATCATCATCACAATCGGCTCCTAACCTCCCAAGTATCCTTCCAAAATACTATCCTAAAAAAAATATCCCGGTGATCCCCAATCAGATCCCATACGTCTGCACATGATCATCCAGGAGATCAAGGTATCGGGCATAGATCTCAATCTCATCCGCCAATCGTGTGGTCGCCAGAATGAGCACAGCTAAATCCATATTCACAGTAATCTCTCCACAGAACGTATCAGCATAATCAGACAGCATATCTTCTATCCTCTGAGAGATCTCCTGTTTTCTCTGCCTGATACAATCCGGACCTACCTCATCATCGGATGGCATCAGGAACTGTTTTTCTGCCCGGAAAAAAGAGGAGGGAAGATCATCCCCATTCATCTGCTTCGTCCTGCAAGACCGACCACCCAGAATTCTCCGTCATCATCCTGCTCATAGGAGAATATCTCCTGAACTTTGAGCTTTCGAATCTGCCACACCCACAAAAGTGCGGTACTTATACAGGATATGATCGACAACCCTATCGATACAGCAGAAATTATCCACTCAAATCCCATCATAATCTCCAAACTCCATCTTCTCCGTTATATTCAATTCACCAAGAGCATCTGATGCATGATTCATCACCTGGCTTCCGTCATCACTCTCTGCCCTGGTCAGCAGAATACCGGTCCCGTTTGCATGAACCAGGAACCGTGATGCATTCCCCTGCGAGAGCATTGACGAATACGATCCCTGGCTCATAAGCCCCAGCACAGCGGTCTCATACCGGGTCAGGGTCTCATTTTCAGGCCTGTCAAAGAGACATCCGCTCTCTTCACCTGTTGTATTCGCTCTTGCCGTGGAATACTCATAAATTCCCATCGGTCCCTGCGATCTGACCTGGGTATTCGTCCGGACCATCTCACCGGCGATAAGATCCCTGATAATCATGGCTGCATCACTGGTAGACAGTCGTTCTGACCATGTGGCTCCCGGCTGCACAACCGATGATGCCACAAACGACGCTCCATTAC
>CAYWHV010000673.1:0-1649 GCA_964458045.1 uncultured Methanospirillum sp. | reverse complement strand
ACTTTCCTTCTGCAATTTCCCCTTTTAATTTGTCAAAGATCCGCTGGGCCAGCTTTTTATCTTCCGTTTCCGTGGACCGTCTGAACTGCTGACCCTGATGAGTAAAACTCATCCACCAGACCGTTCCTCTTCTATAGAGACCCATGTTGCACCTCCTGTTTGGGTCCCTTGATCCGGTCTGATTTCCCGTGATGGGCAGAATAATATTTATCGGTTTCTTCGTCAATAATCTTTGTGACAATTTTCGAGAAATGATCCGTTGATTGCTTGGGAAACTTTCTTCTCCTGTTCCTGGGTTTGTGTTTCTCTGTCGCCTGCGGATCTTTGCTTCTGCAATCCTCCAGCCACGCATCAATTTCGTCCAGGCGGAATCGAACGAGACGCCCGATGCGATAATGGGGAATTTCGCCCGCTTCTACTTTGGCGTAGATCGTCTTGACCTTCATGTTCAGGTACACCGCTACTTCTGAAATCGTTAAAAGTTTATTTTTGTGCTGCTCTCGCTCGGTAAATCCTAACCTTTCCATTCTGATGACTCCCATCCGGAATCGGACGGTATGTTCATCGATAACTTCCCAAAATCACTCTGGGGGAGTCCTTAAAAAAGTAATTATTTCAAAAATCCTGATTCCTGTCTTTATTGTGTAAAATATGGGGGTCCATCTTCGAACCCCCAAGTGTTAAAAATTATTGCTTAACATTTTTACATTTTAATATTTTTTCTTTATTGAAACCAAAATCGATCCAACAGACATCATGAACGGTCATGGTATGCCCAAATTCAGCCTCGATTGTATAGACGAGTTCTTTGATGGGTGTTGGTTTCCCTTCCAGTGATTGCTTGATCAATAAATCTTTTGCGCTTGGATTCTCGTAAATATTGATCAGTTCTTTGCACCAAGATGGGATATTGCCTGATTTACAATTCTTTTTCGACATCGTCTCTGCCTCCTTTCGCCTATTTTTGCTGCCCTTGGCGTGCTGCTCCCTGCAGCGCCACCTGAAACCATCATCCTTAGATGGAATCACCATGAATATAAACATTTTTATTGTGTATGTCAACAACAATATGATTTTATTGATTTTTACATTAATTTAGATGTTTTCAAGTCATATATTATCGTTAATGTTAAATTTCCCCTTGACATTCAATTAACAAATGAATACAATGGTTTGTAATGAGCAATAAAAATATTGACATATCAAGAAAAAAAGATCTAAAAATCCTGATTGAGGACTATCTGGAAAGGGATGTATTGCGATTGGAAGACCTCTATCAAAGGCGCCCGGATAAAGCGCTGGTTGTGTTCAGTAGAATCTTTCAGCTTCTTTGTGATCCCACGGATGATTATCATGACCTGGCCCCGGCTGAGCTCAAAGGTGTTATCCTGGAGTGGCATCCGTTGTTAACGCCAGTGTGGAAAAAAATCAAAAGTGCTTTCATTAATTATCGGGAAAATGTCCTGCCGGAACGGGAAAAGCATCAAAAGATGATCGCGGCGTTGAACGACCCAACATCGCCTCTGGCGGAATACAATGACATCATCAGCGAATACACCCTACCCTCGGATGAGAAGACCTACGCCATTAAACTCAAGCGTTCCCCTATCACGATCCAACTCTCCTTCGATTCAAACAAATTTTTCATC
>CAYWHV010000672.1:0-1651 GCA_964458045.1 uncultured Methanospirillum sp. | reverse complement strand
TTGTCATGATTCCAACCTGACAAGAGAGAAGAAAGGTATGATCCGGGTAATGGCTTGACATGATTATCGAGATATTCCTCTCTTTTGCTAGTTTATTCAGGATATGGAGGATTCGAACCTGATTCCCAAAGTCAAGATGATTTGTTGGTTCATCGAGGATGAGTATGGATGGTTCCTGTGCAAGGGCACGTGCAATCATGGCTAACTGGCATTCACCGCCGCTTATCCGGTTAACCGGAGCATCCCGGAGATGATCAATTCCGACACTTTTAAGGGCGTCTTCTGCAATTTTTATATCCTTCGGCCCTGGTCTGGAATACTCCGCAATGTGGGGCGTTCGTCCAAGAAGAACAAGTTGGAGTACTGAAAAAGGAAACACAATGGTATGAGCCTGCGGAACATACCCGACTTTTTGAGCCAGTTTTCTGCGTGACCAATGTTCAATCTCTTTCCCATCTATCCGGACTTCACCACTCCTGACCGGAAGAATCCGACCACAGCATTTGAGCAGTGTTGATTTTCCGATACCGTTTGGGCCTAAAATACAAAGAATCTGACCCTTCTCAAGAGAGAATGTCACTCCCCTGAATATTTCCCGCTCTGGTTTATACCAGAATCCTGCATTTTTTATTGAAAACATTATGTCCACCCGACATCACGTCTCGCCATAATATACGCAAAAAATGGAACTCCAACAATAGCGGTCAGGATCCCAAGAGGGATCTCAGCAGTCGTGGCATTCCTTGCGATATTATCAATCAGGATGAGATAAGCAGCCCCAAGAAAGAAAGAGACCGGAATAAGATACCCATTGTCCGGCCCCACCATCATCCTCCCGAGATGGGGGATAACAAGACCAATCCATCCTATTATTCCACATATACAGACAGAATACGCAGTTATCATCGTTGAAATGAGAATGAGGATATACTTCATTCTCCGGGTATCCATCCCAAGTGCCCCTGCCTCTTCATCACCAAGGGAAAAAACGTTTAGTCGCCATCCTATGAGCATGCAGTACGCAACTCCCGGAAGAATAAACACTCCTCCAAGAAGGATGTCATGCATTGTCACCGCACTGAGCGATCCCATCAGCCAGTAGGTGATTGCCGGAAGTTTTGAGGTAGGATCAGCGACGAATTTGACCAGTGAAATAAGGGAGGTGAAAAGTGAACTCATAATAATTCCTGATAAAACCAGAACCAGGATTGATTCTCCCTTGTAAATCTTTGAAAGAGTGACCGAAAATCCCACAGACAAGAGCCCGAAGAGAAAGGCTGATCCTTCAATAATGAGAAGGGGGAGTGAGAAAAGAATTGCAATTGCTGCACCAAATCCGGCTCCGGAAGAAACTCCCAGGATATCTGGTGATACCATCGGGTTTCTGAAAAGACTTTGATAGACCGCTCCTGCTACAGAAAGTCCTCCTCCGATTAAAAAGGCGCCGAGAATCCGGGGTATTCGTATGTTAAAGATCACATTCGCCTGAGCCTCAGTCCACGTGGGATCCGGATGAAAAACCGGGGAAAACAGAATAATAAGAACGGTTACCGGATCCAGGGAGTATTGACCCAAAAATAGTGAGATGAACGTGAGAATGAAGGGAGAGAGGATGATACCTGCAATCCCTGCCGATAATCCGTATTTATTC
>CAYWHV010000671.1:0-1653 GCA_964458045.1 uncultured Methanospirillum sp. | reverse complement strand
AGTGAGTCCTCAGGGTGACGATCCTGACCCGGCGTCCTATCGTTGAGGAGAAGTTTTTCCACTCCCTGATGACAGCATCAAACTCTCCCTGGGATATCATCTCGTACCGGTTCTCAAACTCTTTCAGTATTGCGGCAAGAAGAACGGCCCGGTCCACATCCTGGTTTACTTCCTGACTGATGGAGGTCATGGTGCTTCTGATGGTCTGGTTTAATGATTCAAGATTCACGTTCGCATCAATACCGACACCTATCAGACAATATTCTATCTTATTTCCCTCTGCTCCGAGTTCAAGAAGAATTCCGGCGACTTTCTTATCTCCGATGATGATGTCATTCGGCCACTTGATAAGGGCCCCGATATCATACATCTTGCGCAGGACACGGGCTACGGAGACCGATGCCGCCAGGGTGAGCATGAAGAGCTGTTCGATGGGGATCTGGGGCTGCAGGATGATCGTCACCCAGATACCACCAGTGGGGGAGACCCAGGCCCTTCCCATTCTGCCAATGCCTCCAGTCTGCTCTTCGGCTATGATGACCATGCCATTCATCTCATCAATACCGCCCTGCTCGGCAAGATCCTTACCATACCAGATGGTCGAGGGAATGCTCTCGAAAAACCGCATCCTCCGGCCAATGAACTTCGTCTTCAGGTGCTTGTAGATGATGTGCGGCCGAAAGTCCAGGTTTGTATCATGAAGGACATATCCTTCCTCGCCTGTCGCGGTAATATCATATCCAAGCTGGCGCAGCTCATTGATATGTTTCCAGACTGCCGACTTTGAAAGGGACAGTTCCTCTGCTATCTCACTGGTCTCAACTGGTTTATCGGATTTCTCAAGAATCTCAAGGACTTTAAATGCCTGCGTATACATTTGAATATCACCGCTTTGCCCTGATCTGTTCAGTCGGAAGGGGGCAGGGGTCTTTGCCACAGACCTGTTTTATGATGGTGGACTGATGCTCCATGAGTGTTGCCAGGTCAAATATTCCTGTTATATCCACAAGTCCGATGGCGGCAATGGTCTTTCCGGTATCATCTTTCAGGGGGGCAACGATAACCGGGATCCCTTTGTATTGACCTGTTGATGGAGTAACCTTCCGGATCTCTCCGGCTGTAAGAACCTCTTCAAGAATGGGACCAGAGTAATCATCATCAACAACCACTCCGTCTTCTATCCGAATCCCCGGTTTCTCAAGAGATCGGGCCGTCACCGGCAGCTTCCCCACCATCTCGTGAATCGCCATGCAGACCGGTATCCAGTCGGTTGCCACAGCCTGATCAGATAAGATATAACGGTTCATCATCTTCCCTCAATTATTCCCTTGTGTCTGATTACAATAATCCTTCGCCTTCACTGACGCAGAACTCACGGACAAAACGACGTGACGGGTATTCATGCAGGCTGGCAATCAGAATCCGCCCTTTCCCGTACCCAATGTCCAGCATAACCGGACCGTCAGGTGCCTGCAGAATGACCTGCCCGTTCTCATCACCTGGTGAGGAATCCAGAATACCGTCGATTGAGACTTCTTCAGCTCCCTCCTCTATTATTGAAATGAAAGGATGGTCTTTCTGCGTCTCCAGTGATGTTGTGGAAAATCCGTACCGGTACGAGACCGGGACCGGCAGCCAGTCATATGCGGAGGG
>CAYWHV010000670.1:0-1654 GCA_964458045.1 uncultured Methanospirillum sp. | reverse complement strand
GATATGGCAGCCTTTGGCCCAGGAACTGAAAAGGCCATAGTAAACAAAACTAATATTTATTCCTTTGTAATTGTAGTCTCTTTTGCACCTCAAACAAAGGTTTTTTAGGCATCCGACAAGACTTCCTATCACCTGATAGATAAGCCGGACATTTGTGGCTGATTCATGTCGGTCTTAAGGAGGCACTGATGCCATTTTTACCTAATCTACGGTATATGACTATAATTTATAAGGGGTACTGGGGGAAAATTGCTTTGTCCCAGGTCTTTGCCCTGCTCATGGCTGCATTCATGATCTTCATTCCCATGCAGGTCTCTTCGATTGTAAACCATGCACAGAATCTTCATCTGGCAGTAGATGATGCCATTATGATAGCCCTGTTTGCTGTCCTTACCGGAATATTCTGTATGGCAAATGTGGTGTACTCTGTTCGCATTGCCGAAGCAACAGGAAATTACATCAGAAATGGGATCTACAAAAAAATCCAGAGCCTTTCTTTTGGAAACCTGGATACCTTCTCAACCGGAGAGATGCTCACCCGGCTGACGAGTGATATTTACCAGATAAATATCGGGATACAACTGATGCTTCGGGCTATGCTCATGGCACCGTTTGCAATCCTGGTATCGGTCATCCTGGTGGCTTTATTCAGTCCGACCCTTCTCTGGATCCTTGGGATTGTTATTGTTCTCTCCCTGGTGACCTTCGGGTATGCCATGATGAAGATGCAAAAACAGTTCAAAGCCAGGCAGGAGAGTTATGATGTAGTGAATACTGCACTTCAGGAGAATATGGCCGGCATCAGGGTTGTGAAAGCATTTGTCAGGCAGGAGTATGAGAACAGTAAATTCAAGTCGGTTAATGAAGATTTCAGGAGAGCAAATCTTGCCCCTCTGCATACCAATGCCTTCACGCTTCCATCTGCCCTCTTTATCATGGGAGTGGCAACATTTCTCCTGGTTCTCTCCGGAGGTCCGGCCGTTCTGGAGGGAACGATGAAGGTAGGTGCCATTTTAGCATTTTTCCAGTACGTGTTCATCATCGTCGCCCAGATGTGGCAACTTTCCCTGCTCATCCCCCAGATAGTGTCTGCAGAAGCATCAGCAGGAAGGTTGCGGGAGATCTGGAACACCGTCCCTGAAGTAGCAGATCAAAAAGAACTGAGGGTTCTCGATCCCCCTGCAATAAAAGGAGGAGTAATTTTCGAACAGGTCTCATTTGCCTATGATAAGACCGGAGATGCCCAGGCCCTTAAGGATATTAATCTTGATATCAAACCCGGTGAAACGATCGCATTCCTGGGGGCAAATGGCTCAGGAAAATCAACACTTATGAGTCTTATCCCCCGGTTTTATGATCCAACAAAAGGGAGAATCCTTATCGACGGAGTGGATGTCAGGCTCATTCCCCAGGATAATCTCCGACAGATTGTCGGTATCGCCCTGCAAAAAGCCTTCCTCTTTTCCGGAAAAATTATCGACAATGTGACGTTTGGAAATCCGGCTGTCAATTACGAAGAGGCGGTAAAAGCCTCACAGGTTGCAGATGCTGACGGGTTTGTCTCGAATCTGCCGGAGAAGTATGATGCCCCCGTCTCACGGAAAGGTCAGAACTTTTCCGGCGGGCAACAGCAGCGGCTCTCCATGGCCGGGGC
>CAYWHV010000669.1:0-1654 GCA_964458045.1 uncultured Methanospirillum sp. | reverse complement strand
TGAATGCCATTATCAAGACCGCGAAAGAAAAATACAATCTGAACCCGGTTCTGATTGATCTTGATGATCCGGTCGCAGTGCAACATTCCCCTTGTGCCTTTGGATCCTTTTGTATTCTCTATAACGGGACGGTAATCAGCCATCATCCCATCAGCAACGGCAGGTTTGAAAATATCATGAAAAAACTCATTTCCGGATAAAGTTAATCAATGAGAACATGACTGACCAGGCTGATCTGACCCTCCGAACACTCACTCCAGGTGAGAATATCCCATATTCACTCCTCTTACTCGCTGATGAGACAAAAGAGGCTATTGATAAATATATTCACCAGTCAGTGATCTATGTTCTGGAATATGCACAAGAAATGATTGCCGTGTGTGCCACGGCCATGATCAGCGAAGGAGTTATGGAGATAAAAAATATCGCGGTAAGAGAAGACTGGCAAAATAAGGGGGTGGGATACCGATTCCTATTGGATATCATAGATAAGGTCAGGGAACAGGGGTGTTCAGAACTCATCATCTGCACTCCTGATTGTGCAAAGAAGCAGTTATACCTCTATCAGAAAGCGGGGTTTCGTATTTCAGAGGTTGTTCAGGATTATTACCGTAACCACTATCCAGAGCCGATATTTGAAAAAGGAATAGAATTAAAAGATATGGTTATTCTGAAAATGGCTCTTTAATTGAAGGCAGATGAGATCGTTCGTCTTACATAGCCATGAATTGAACATGAGAACCTACATAACAGAATTCTCAATTGTTACCTTCAATGAATTGATAGTGAATACACCATTCGGAAACGAATAACAGTCCGATGATAGAATGGATCACATAAAAACTACGCTCATTGATGATGATTCTGAACGAATAATCCCCCCGAATATAAAAATTGCGATTCATCGATTTACTGACGCAATCAAATTTGAATTTCCAGATAAGATCATCCAGATCATCTCATACGGATCGTATGCCAGAGGAGATTTTCATCAGGGTTCTGATGTAGACATACTGGTTTTAACCACCGATGACTCCTGGAACATGAAAAAGCGGATTATGGCAATAGGATTTGATATCTATCCTGATATTGGGGTTATGGTCTCTGCGAAAGTAATGACAGAAGAACAATTCATGATGATGAAAGATTTTTTGTTCTTCCGGCAGGTATTAAAGGATGGAATTAAAGTTCTTTAACAATAAGGGTGAAAACTGCATTTATTGCATGATCCATGATCGTTTTCATTCGATCATCATCAATTGAATCAAAAAATACCGTTGTATCTAAGAAAATTGGTCGAATCATACAAGAGATTTCAGAATCTCCATATCATGACGATAATCTGCTTCACTTACAACCTGAGTAATGATTCCCCGACTATTTACAGCTCCACCAAAAGGAAGCATACCTCGCCGGTAAGGTTTACCAATATTTTCCTCAGGGTTGTATGAACTCTCCATAATCATTATTTGGTTATTTCAATGAACAGATGAAATTTACTATCACCAAAAATTCCGGTCACTCTCAAAATTCTTTCACGTGAAAGAAAATTCTCAATATATATCTCTTATCCCCTCCTCTCCCTCACTATATGGATTACTCTCCACAAGCCGGACAGGATTCACTGCTTCGGTTGGCATCCGACCGCCAAATC
>CAYWHV010000668.1:1054-1655 GCA_964458045.1 uncultured Methanospirillum sp. | reverse complement strand
GATCCTGTTCTGGCTGGCAAGTTATTTCAACATGAAATAGACGATTTTCGCAAATATGTTCCGGTTAATACGGTATGTATGCATGGAGCTCCATTATCAAAATATGATAACCGTGATTTCTGGAATTATTTTTCTTTTGAATATTTCGGTCTTTCCGGTGAAGCTTACCTGTCAATGAATGGTGTATATTACTATACAGATACTGGCAGAACCTGGAGTCCTGCTCATAAAATCCGGGATAGATTGCAGAACCAGATGAATAATTCATCTGAAGATGTGCATTCGACATTGGATCTTATCCGAATCATTGAGATAAATAAACCGCGTGTTGTATATATTCTGATCCATCCGGAACGATGGGCAGGCTCATCCGTGGAATGGTTATATTTATGGGGAATAGATACTGCTGTCAATATGGTAAAAAAACCCTTGGCATATTTCAGGTAATTATTCCTTTAAATCGGCCACGTTTAATCGCCCAATTATCCTTTACCACCATTCCATGACCAATATCTTTCGTGACCCGGGATCCCAGGGTAACATAACAGGAATCTCCAATGTTCACTCCGGGGTGTATACACGATCGGAGCCCTATCCAGCA
>CAYWHV010000668.1:0-1044 GCA_964458045.1 uncultured Methanospirillum sp. | reverse complement strand
TCCCTGACTGATGGTAACCAGATTGTCGATATGGCATCTCTGGCCTATTGTAGTTGTATCTTGGAACCATGGTTTTTCGATACAACAATTTGCGTGAATAACAACATCCTGCTTAATCTCGACTGATCCATACGGATAAAAATCCTTCAAGATTGGATCAGGATAACACGAATTGGGAATTGAACCAATTATCGTATTTGGTCCGATGATGGAGTTTTTTTCAATTATTGAGTTCTCATTGATAACAACATGTTCATTTATCTCTACGTTTTTTTGAATGACTATGTTCATATCAGAAATAATTGCAGAAGGATGAATGCATGCAGATGGATGTATTCTGGTCGGTAGATTGGGAATTTTGGAATTTTGAATCATTTTTTTTTGAATGCCTAAAGCAGTCTTAATGGGATGTGGAGATAATAATATGCCTTTACCTGTAATATTAGGGATGGGGATGGTTTCAGGTATAATGTATCCTGCAATGGTTTCTGATTGTATTGCAAGGTTAAGGTCTTGGGTTGAATTAATTGGAACTAGTCTGTTTTTATTTATACCATGTAGATGGCCAACACTCGAAAAGCTGGTATCATGGACTATTTCATCCTCCAATCCGATAAAATCAGAAATCTTCATGCTGCATTATCCATTATATCACGCGTTGCAATAGTGCCTGGTTTCAGGATAGAGTTTGAAGATATATTGATACGGTTGGATATTGCGGAATTATTTCCTATATGCACTTTTTCACCGATGAAAGTATTGCCTCCAATGGTGACTTTTTCTTCGATAATACTATCTTGTCCAATGTTTGTGTTATGTCCAATATTTATGTGTTTTCCAATCTTTGATCGAGGACCAATATAAGTAATTTTTCCAAACAGGCCTCTGTCTATGCATGTATTGGGTCCAATGTGTATATCATTAGAAATTAAAACTCCTCCAGTATGAATAATTGGCAATCGTTTTGTTTTATATCGGAATATTTGATAACCTGAATCACCAATAACACAATGGTCATGGATTATTACTCTTGAATGTATGGTG
>CAYWHV010000667.1:398-1657 GCA_964458045.1 uncultured Methanospirillum sp. | reverse complement strand
ACCAATACTGGGGGATGCAACAGATCACAATATGGCAGACAATAACCCAGGACATACCAGACCTGCGGGAAAAAATCAGAGAAATACTGGATAATTATTCCAATAAACAATAATATAACCAGAACTGGGTATCTGGTGGAGGGTGCTGGCTTGATTCTTCAGAGGAGTCTGACCAGTATGGAGAGCCCTGACCACGATGACCAGGGGAGTGGGAGGACGGGAGAAAAACCGGGTTGGACGGGAACTCCCACCCCTCATGATTCGGACAATTCAGGAGTGGAATCTGAAAATACCTCTTATAATAAAAATAATATGTATAAGAATACGAAAGGCCGGGAAGATGAGGGTGCATATGGAACACCTGCACCTGTCTATCTGTCACCCACTGCGGATTCTGTTCCCACCCCTCACAATATTGGGTACGAACAGGAGAAAGATCCATCCGTCGTTTCCAAATCCGATACAATAAGTGAGGGGCGGGACATACATCCGGATTCCCCCGAACCAGATGATCTCCCACCCACGAAGAGTCTACAGGAACAACTAACCATAGAAGCGATTGATCCTGAAGCATATACCCAGGTTCACGGCATCCATCCGGACCATGTGCCATCTGTGGAGCAAAATGGGTCCATTATATCGAAAAACAACCGTCAGGTGAGAAGGGGGAAGAAAAAATTTCCCATGTCCTCTGCCAGAAATGCTATTCAAAGGCGGTTGCCAGGGTGAGCCTGTCCTTTACCGCCCTGCCGGGAACGCTGAATACCTCCCGGATGGGAGAGGCAGATGGACTATGGCAAATGTTCTCTCTGTGACATGCGAGGAATTTCCAGGTTTGATCATGATACAAAGACCGGTATCTGTTCTGTCTGTTACTCGCGTGAACAGGCCCGGAACGGAGGTGGACAATGACGTTCATCCTGACATCAGAACGGGAATCACATATCAGGTATGAAAAGATCGGACGGCTCAGGTCCGGAGAGAATGGTATGATTGAGGTTATCAGGGATGGGAATGGGCTTATCAGGAAAGTCCCAACAGGAGATCTCATCCTGCTTCTGGTGGTCTTCCCGTTCCTGACCTGAACCTATCAGAATCCAGGAAACCGGATTATCATACACGATGAGTATGTCGTACTGGTCACCCAGGTCAGGGGAATGATCCGGGATTGGCCAAAGAAGAGGGGGCATTGTGGCGGGCGGTGTAGATGGCCATTTTTCCAGATTAGAAAAAAATTTCAAGACATTTCAGGAGAAGAT
>CAYWHV010000667.1:0-388 GCA_964458045.1 uncultured Methanospirillum sp. | reverse complement strand
AGGGGGATGATCCGGGAATGGCCAAAGAAGAGGGCGATGTTATGGTGGGGGGTGTAGATGTCCAGTTTTCCTGATTATAAAGAAAAATCAAAACGTTTCAGGAGAAGATGGACACAGAAAAATTACAAGAGATAGCTGAATCTGATATGTCGGGTTATCTCGAATTCAACGGAGATTTAGGATATTCTATACATTGAATCTGCACCATGTCATGCCTGAAATGAAGCGAGGGTTCCATGTGATTACTTATATTACCGGATGGTTTGAAATATTCTCAAAAAACTCCTATAATCACCATTCTCCGAAATTAAGTTTTATGGATTTGAGATCTCATGCTCTCTCATGATTGCTATAAAACCTGCCTGAGTAAAATGGACATCATTGGTCA
>CAYWHV010000666.1:0-1659 GCA_964458045.1 uncultured Methanospirillum sp. | reverse complement strand
GGTGTTTTTTTCGTGGAAGAGAGAACAATAGAGGGTATAAAGATAGCCATGAGAACAAAACAGCATAAGTATTTGAACCAATTTTTCATTTTTTCCTCCTGTTTTGGAGAGAATCCAGTAGTAGTAACAAACTTGGGTAAAAACCCATGATTAATGCAAAGCTCACCAACGCGCCTCGCCCTAATAACAAGGATACTTCGCTGGCTGTGGAAAGGCTTGCGATTAAGGCAATACCGAGAGTAGCCACAAACAAAATACTCGCACTGGTTGCAATGGCTGGGTCCCCACTCTTCTCAATCAGCCGTTTCTTCATCTCATCCCAGGAAGCTCCTTTCACATCCTTTAGACTGATGAAGACTACCGGATACTGTCCCTGGTGTTTCAAACAATCGGGGTGGTTTGATATTGTAAGATCCTCGAAGATATATCTCCGATCTTCGTTAGAATGTTCAAAGAAGTACCGGAGCATGGTCATATTCAGGGTTTTGCCAAAGCGGCGGGGACGAGGAAAGAGTGTAACCTTATTTCCATCAATTACCTCCCGGATAAGGAGTGATTTATCGACAAAATAGCCATTATCATCAATGAGCTCCTTGAAATCATCAACACCAATCCTGAACACCGACATACTGCAACCTCATATGACCTGATACTTTTATATTTGGATGCATCGGGGATAGTAGTTATGGAAAATAAGGAGATTAGTTACACTGCTTGAGCAGATATCCGAGTTACTCACAAAATTCACGGTTTCATTATTCAATATTTTTACGCCTATTGTGGAGAGTTGTATGAACTGTTACCATCAGATATCCAATGACAGATATGGGAGCGAATTCTATCCAGACGTCCCCTGTGAATATTTCCAATTACCCCTGAAAAAATTTTTTGAGATACGACTGCCAGCCTGGTCACCCGAATGAGACTTGTTACTTTCAGACCAGAATGAATAAAATCAGGATCATTCGAGTGAATAATTTCATCAAATCCGACAATTTCATGATTCAACTGAGTAGTGATCATGCAGATTAACCAGTCATCATAAGAACCTGGTAATGATCTAATAATTAGTGCAGGACGAAGTTTTCCAGCATTATTGTCTGTTTGAGGGAAGTTAAACAGAATAATTTTTCCTTCCTTAATCATTACAAGGCTCTATGATGTCAGCAGAAGTATACGCTGATTCTTCTTCTTCCATTCCTTTCATCGCTGATAAAAGAGAGAAATCAGACCATATTTTATCTTCAACTCTATTTACTTCCTGTTGCATTTGGCGAATTTTTAGAAATTCTACAAAATCAAGCACTTCAGATTGAGCATTACAAGGTAATGAATTAAGTCGGTTTATAATTGCATTCATCGTATTGGAATTATTTTGAAATTCTTTTTCGGATTGCATAAATTACCTCATAAACTTCAGATAATGCTTAATTTTTCTTTTCAGAAGATTCAATGCAGAATAATATCATTGAACGAACCAATATGTTTGATTAAATAGTCAATGAGAGGATATAAAATATCGTTGGTTCTACTGTTAATCCTCACCTACCGATCCATAGGCGCATAGCAATTTTCTAATGCGTAGAAAATTTTTATCCGATTTAAATTCCCTATGGATCTCTCCACTGTTAAATTTTTCTTTAACCACAAAGTTCATAT
>CAYWHV010000665.1:0-1662 GCA_964458045.1 uncultured Methanospirillum sp. | reverse complement strand
GGGATAAAAACCATGCAATTGTCTGGATCGTTTTTCCAAGCCCCATGTCATCAGCCAGGCATGCTCCAAATCCCCGTTCAGTACACCGGAGGAGGAATGCATGGCCGGTCTCCTGGTATGGTCGGAGAGTGCCGTTCAGGGTGTCGGGGACTCGATACTCTGCAGCATCCTGTGTTGACCGGAGCATGGCAAGGATATCCTTTGTCCACTCATCTGTTCCCCGGACCTGCACATTCATCGCTGAATCAAGGGTTCCAGTCACCGACAGGCGGATGAGATCCCCTGCCTGTGGCTTTCCCCTGATGTACCGCCGCTCAAATTGTGTGAGTGCAGTGGAAAGGGCACCTGCATTCCCATAGATCCACTTGCCCTTCACTCTGATGATCGGGGTCTTTTGTTTGACCGCCTGCCAGAACTCCTCTGGAGTGACCGATTCATCATCGATGGCAATCCGGTAATCAAACGCAATGAGCTCTGATATCCCGAGCATTCCGTGGGGGTGAGCCGTCCCTTTCTTTCGGGCACCAATCTCAATCCGTGGTCTGTACTTCTCATCAGTCCACCATGAGGGAAGAATGACATCAACTCCCTTATCTTTTACTGCAAGAACCTCGGTGGTAAGGAAGGTCGCTGCATCGGTAAGTGATATCTCCCCGGTTGTCGGATTCGAGCCGGACAGACCTGATTTTAGAACCGGGGATACTGATGCTGCCTGTGAAAGCCCGGAGAGGAGTTCCTGGATGAGAACCGGACCAGGGGGGAGGAATCCACCTGATTCTTCGGGAAGGTTCCAGATAGTCCCCGCCGGGATGATGAGATCAGGATCGGCCTCTGATCGCATGCCGAGTCGCAACGTCCAGGGCTCAAGGTCCTCCCCGTCCGGTTCCTGCACGATGATACAGGTATGAAAGGGAATAGATCCGTCTTTCCGGAACAATAGCCATTCATTCATCTTCTCTGCAAAAACCGGATCCATCTCATGATCCCTGGTTTGCAGATCTCTTCCGGTAAGGGTAGCCATGAAGGCAAGGGCATCTTTTTCCTGCTCTATCATCCGCTTTCCCGGCCTGATGGATGGTGGGTGCTGTGTGAGTGCCTGCCGGATAACGGTCCCCATCATCCCGGAGAGGGCAGCAAATAGATATTCTTCAGGGGTTGGGAGCGGGTCCGGCAGTACCTCCTGGTCAGAGGCATATCGCATAACCGGAGGCATAGCGGCTGCATACCGGGCCAGCCATGCGGTATCGTCCGGGAGGAGTGCCGGGGTCCAGCGAGCCTTATACCCTGATGAAGTCTTTAGGAGCGTAGGTTTGAACTTACCATCCCTGACCAGAATACATGCCGATTCAAACAGGGTGAGGAGGTATA
Source organism: uncultured Methanospirillum sp. (assembly GCA_964458045.1). Classification (GTDB taxonomy): domain Archaea; phylum Halobacteriota; class Methanomicrobia; order Methanomicrobiales; family Methanospirillaceae; genus Methanospirillum. The sequence continues at coordinate 294 of CAYWHV010000665.1, read as the reverse complement.
CGAGCGATTCTCCGGTCTGCATATCTGGTGATGCCCGAAGGGAGGTCAGCGTCTCAAGACAGATTTCGTATGGAATGATGAGAACCGGAATGGTATACCGGGAGAGGAGTGCCTGCTGGAGTTCGGGTTTATGAGGATCGGTCCGGGGATTCAGAGATGAGGGAACCGGGGCATGAATCGTCCAGTTAGCCCGGTGAAAGGATTGTGAGGGCAGGCCGGTTATCTTTTGAATCGCCTCAGCAAGCAGGTAATGGGGGAGAGCATGAGGATAGAGATCGCGATGACTGAGAGAAA
>CAYWHV010000664.1:0-1669 GCA_964458045.1 uncultured Methanospirillum sp. | reverse complement strand
ATCACTATCAATGGCGATTTTTTTATAGTCCAGGAATTCAGCAAAACTGAAAGGAAAAACTCGTGTAGTCAGGTGTCTACCGGTCAGGCCTGTAGCGATCTCTTCGGAAAGAAGTGAGGCATTTGACCCACTAATCACGAATTTGAGATTTTTTCGTTTATCATACATACCCTTAAGCCATTTTTCCCAGAGGGGAAAATTCTGGACCTCATCAAGAAAAAAATAGAGTTTTTCATCATCTGAAACTGCACAGAACTCCCTGAATGTATCAGTAAGGAGGGCAAGTTCATCTCCCTGAATGGGTTGTAATCTGTCATCATCCAGGTTGAGATAAAGAATATGTTCTTTTGGTACTCCCTGTTTAAGGAGGTCGTGTATTATCTGATACATAACATAGGTCTTTCCGCACCTCCTGACACCCGTGATATCGTTGATATGAGGCAGATTCGCCTGTATGTTGTGTTTTCTATGGTGGACAACCGGCAGTGAACTCTCCTGCCACTCAATGATAGCAGTTTTTAATTTTGCTCTGGTATCCATACAATGGGATTGGTCATTTGAGGCAATGAGTTTATCGTATATGGGCGATAAATTTCAGGCATATTATCTACTATATACTATGGGCTACCTACTGATTATTATTAGGAATCTGAACAATGTACCATCCTATTATCTGAAAAAGGGGATACTCATAAGAATGTCCGGGAACAATGATTAGTACATTGGATGACTCTTCTGAAAATCCCCTATGGTATCAGCAATTACCGGACAATTGCTCTTGAAGGGTATGCATATGTCGATAAAACCAGGTTTATCCGGGTACTTGAAGAGTATCCCAGTCCCTATCAGTTTTTCCTCAGGCCACGGCGGTTTGGAAAAAGTTTGTTTGTCTCATTGCTCAATTACTATTATGATATTGCTGAAAAAGAGAATTTTAACGCTCTTTTTCATAATACTCTTATTGGATCTGAACCCACACCAAAATGTGGGGCATATTACCTGTTAAATTTTGATTTTTCCGGCATTATTTCCAGTTCTCAACCTGAACTTGAGCGAAGTTTCGCAAATAATACTCGTTTTTCTCTGCAGAACTTTATCGAGCGATATAATCTCTCATTCACCTTGGAGGAAGGAAGTTCAGCAGCAGATCAACTGGCAGAATTTTTCTCTATCGTATCAACCAGAATAAATGGCCCCATATTTGTAATCATTGATGAATATGATCACTTTGCGAATGAATTACTGAGCTTTCGAATCGATTTATTTCAAGGCACAATCAGCAGAGATGGTTTTATCCGGAAATGGTATGAAGTCCTTAAACGTGCAACAAAAACAATTGTTGACAGAATATTTGTAACCGGAGTATCACCAATTACCCTTGACAGCCTGACATCCGGGTTTAATATTGCTGATGACCTGACCAGATATCCATTATTTAATGAGATGGTAGGGTTTACAGAAGAGGAGTTGGTTCATTTAGTACATGCAACAATATCTCAGTCAGCATCAATACCTCATATGACCCGGTTACTAAAGGTTTATTATAATGGTTATCTGTTTAGTGAAAATGCAAGAGAGCGTTTATACAATAGTGACATGGTCCTGTTTTATCTGAAACAAATTCAAACCATGAATGAAGCTCCCAAAAAACTTCTGGATACCAATGTTT
>CAYWHV010000663.1:0-1672 GCA_964458045.1 uncultured Methanospirillum sp. | reverse complement strand
TAAGGGCGGTCTTGTTGTCTGGCTTGATATCAGAAAGATGATTGAAAAGATTGAGGGAGAGTTGTGATGAGCAAATGGGATGAAGGAAGTTGTTCATTTTCTGTCGTACTATCACCCCTGACATCATCAAGAAAAAATCATGATTGATAAATAGGCACAAGACTACTTTTCATCAAACCACCATTTAATGCCTCCCTGATATGGTGGCAGGGAGGCATCTGTCCTTGGATCATCAAATAGGTTCAGAGCCAGGTAACGCTTTATAAAAACCTGATTGATGGGTATCACGACTGAATCAACCTTGAAGAAACGGGCACAGATCATCATCTTTGATCCGGAGAAGATCCCGGTTTACTGAACCGGCTTGTTAAATTACTAATCCTGTCAGCCAGTTGGCTGATATCGTGTTGGAATTATCGTTCTCACTCAAGAAGACAGGTGTAAAGTACGTAAATGTATCTCAATAAATCCCCTGATACCCTCCCGCCAAATCAAACACTATTTCACCGTTCTTCTCCAATAGTATGATAGGACATCCAGCCCAATTGAGGGATATGGTGGATTTCAACTGGACAAAAAATGACAGATCATGACCATCCATACAAGAGGCTTTTTAGTCATCCGGAGATGATTGCGGATCTGATCCGTGGGTTTCTCCACCAGGAACTCGCCGAGGTCTGCGATCTGAGTACCTTGAAACGATGTAACGGGAGTTATGTGACTGATGATCTCAGGGAGCGGGAAGATGATATCATCTGGCAGGTTAAATGGGGAGACACATCGCTTATTCTGTATCTTCTCATTGAATTTCAGTCCCAGCCAGACCCATCAATGCCGGTCAGGATAATGTCATACATGTCCTTACTCTGGCAGGACTTAATCAGGACGAAACATATTCTACCGACGAAACCGCTTCCTGCAGTTATCCCTTTGGTATTATATAATGGGGATATCCCATGGGAGATACCTTCCAATATCGGTGATGCTATCGGTGAGATGCCACGAGGGCTGAAGCATATGCGGCCTTCTGTCCCGTATATCTTACTTGATGAACACCGAATTGATGTGGATAAACAGGTTGAAGAGAGGAATCTTACCGCATCGCTCTTTAAACTTGAACAGTCATCCACAAGCTATGAACTGTATGAACTAGGCGAGCGGCTCAATGCATGGATGGCGAAGAAAGAAGATCTTGAGGAGTTACGAAAAGACTTTAGTCTGGTATTTGAGTATAGTATATTACCAGGACATGAAGAAATAAAAAATCCGAATCCATTTAGAGGTGACACAATGATATCAGAAAAGATTAACCGGTGGATTGCTGAATACAAAGCAGAAGGAAGAGTAGATGGTATAATTCTATTATTGAAAGACCATTTACGAAATAATAGACTCTCCAAAGAAGAAGTGAGAGCAGACATTGAAAGGTTACAAAAAAGCGGGGTTATCTCACAGGATGATCTTCAGCGTGCATTTAAAGAATTGGGAATTTAATACACATACTTTTTTGACAATATGATACATTTCATTCGGTAGCGGATAATCTGACTAACGAATGATTTTTTTTGCTTTGGAATTAAGAGAAGGAATCTGTTAGTATCTGTTGATCCAGCCTATCGCTGATCTCTCACTCCCCGAAGATATGCTTTCCCTCACCATTCCTCATGATATA
>CAYWHV010000662.1:0-1689 GCA_964458045.1 uncultured Methanospirillum sp. | reverse complement strand
CACCAGCTCCCGGCAATACTCGAAGCGCTCCTGATCGCATCAGATGCTGGCCTTCAGATCCCGCTTGTGTACAACACGGGCGGATATGAAGACCCTGACACACTCCGGATTCTTGAAGGAATCATCGATATCTATATGCCGGATTTCAAATTTGCAGACGAGAAGACGGGCAGGATACTGGCACATACACCCGATTACCCGCAGATTTGTAAAGTAGCCCTGTGTGAGATGCACCGTCAGGTCGGTGACCTTACCCTTGAGAACGGCATTGCAACACACGGGCTTCTCATCCGGCACCTTCTCCTCCCCGGAAGAGGTGAGGAGACAGAGAAAATCATCCGGTTCATTGCTGATCAAATCTCTCCGATTACCTGGCTCAATATCATGGACCAATACCGTCCGGCAGGTGATATCAGGAGATCCTGTCCTGACGAGTATTCTGATCTTCTCCGCCGGGTATCACCTGATGAAGTGACCAGAGCAATCAGGATTGCACAAGAGTGTGGCCTTATCAGGGGCCTTGAATAAGAGAAACGGACCGGATCAGGAGTACAGCTCAAGGATCCGATCTACCCAGCCATCCAGCCTGAACTTCCGCCTGAGTCCTGCCTCATTCATGAACCGGATAGTCCCGAATACCGGTCGTTCCTTCCATGGGCGGTCGTGTTTGCCAAAACACCAGGCAACCCCGCAGAACGCGTTCGGGTCTCGCCCACCCAGTTCATACCGGTTATTGAGATAAAGCGCAATAGCATATGCCTCTTCAGGTGTTTCGGTCCATTCAAGGATCTTTTTTCCCCAGTACATACGCAGGTATCCATGCAGGTACCCGGTCCGAATCATCAAGAGTTGCATCGCATTCCATGCCGTATCGTGCGTCCTACACTCTTCAAAATCTGCCAGTGTGTATGAATACTCCCGTGTATCGATCCGGTGTTTCCCAAGGGTCTTCCTTGTCCATTCCGGAAGTCCTTCATAGTGGTCATATAAGGGGTTATACCAGACAAAATTGTGTGATAACTCCCGACGAACGATGAGTTGTTCCAGAAACGCATTTGTTCCCGGTCCGGGATGTTCCATCACCCGGAGGGCGATATCAAGCGGCGATATATGACCGAAATGCAAGTATGCGCTCAAATATGATGTTGCACGGGCTGTCGGATCATTGTGGGTGGCCTCATACCGGTCAATGGTCCCGGAGAGAAATGCAGAGAGATAATGATCTGCAGCGGTCTCTCCTCCGGGAAGGAACTGAGTAGAAGTATCCTCTGGGAGAGGTTTCCCTGTGAACTGCTGCTCTGCTCCGACTGGGATCCCCGTAAATGGTTCATAGTCCATGGATTCTACCTGCACATGCCGGGGGGTGAGGGGGTGCAGAAAGGCAGGAAGTTGCCGGGTAATTTTAGGCCTGAACGTTCCTGCCGACCATTCTTCCTTTGGTGAAGCAACATGAACCGGTACGATCAGGTTGGTCTCGACAGTCGCCACCACACAGGGGACGGTATCAATGACTTTTTGCCTCCATTCCCGCTGAAGCCGGATCCAGCCCTGATCGGTCACCATCATGCAGGCATCGTCTGCAATCCGGGGAATGATATCAACCGGACTCCCAAACAGGATCTGAAATCCAATTCCCCGCTCGGAAAGAGAACGATTCACGTCCTGAAGACCCTCCCATAAAAACCGGTA
>CAYWHV010000661.1:0-1689 GCA_964458045.1 uncultured Methanospirillum sp. | reverse complement strand
GGCATGTACTGTCGTGCCCATTCAATCTTCAATTGACCAGAATCCATGGTTTCCTCGTAATGTTAGAATATTTTGCAAAATTTTCCATAAGTGTTTATCCGGCAATAATAAATCATCTCTCCATAATCCTCTTCTAGTACAGCGAACAAGAAGATACAATTATGACGCTGACCCGGAGGATTATCCCCTGCCTGGACATCAAAGACGGACGAGTTGTGAAAGGAACGAATTTTCTTGGCCTTCGGGACGCCGGAGATCCGGTTGAACTTGCCTGCCGGTATAATGAACAGGGTGCTGATGAAGTAGTCTTTCTGGATATCACCGCATCCAGAGAGAACAGGGGGATGATCATCGAGGTCATCCAGCGGGCTGCCGATGAACTGTTTCTTCCTCTTACCGTCGGGGGAGGAATCAGAACACTTGAAGATATTCAAAAAACGTTGAGGGCCGGAGCGGATAAAGTTTCGATGAACACCAGTGCAGTCCAGAATCCTGCACTGATTTCTGAAGCATCAAAGGCCTTTGGAACCCAGTGTATCGTGGTTGCCATCGATGTAAAAAGAAGAACATCTGCTGAACCAGGTAAGACCATGATACCTCTTCCTGATCAGAGTTCATGCTGGTACGAGGTTGTAACACACGGGGGATCACAACCGACCGGAATTGACGCCATTGCCTGGGCAAAAGAAGCTGAAAACCGTGGCGCGGGAGAAATCCTGTTGACATCAATGGAAACCGACGGAACAAAGGAAGGCTTTGACATACCAATTACGGCAGCAATTTCTGATTCTGTTGGGATTCCGGTTATCGCATCAGGCGGAGTTGGTACGTTTGAGCATTTTTATGAGGGCTTTGTGTATGGAAAAGCTGATGCAGCCCTTGCAGCCAGTGTCTTTCATTATGGGGAGATGACAATTGCAGATGTGAAGAATTATTTAATCCAAAAAGGGATTGCAATTCGTCCTCATGCTCAATAATTTACTCTTTTTTTCTCCCGACAGATGCCATGTAAATACAAAACTCTGACTCTCCATCTATCCCCAGAATACAATTGATATCATTATCATTGTATGACCCGATCGCACATACTCCAAGGGAAAGACCTGCGCATGCAACGTACAGATTCTGACAGATATGCCCAGCCTCAATAAACAGATATCTCCAGCCCCTCTCGCCGAACTTCCAGACCATCCGTTCAGGAACTGCAGTCCAGATAAATGATACTGCAGAGGTTGCGACAAGTTTTGGATTCCTGCATATCTTTGCCACTGACTCATGATCTCCGGAATGACATTCTTCCCTGACCAGGGCATGATCCAGGGGGAGGTATCGGTATATGCCCGGCTCCAGTCCGTTCACATGGTTTACCACCATGCGTGTTTCAAAGGGATGCAATGCACCTGCTGATGGCACAGTCCGGAAATTTGAACTATTCTCTTTTCCCCTGACACCCTGTGTATAATGAAGCAGAATAGAAAGTTCCCATTTATGCATTTCATCTGATGAATACACGCGAATGGTCTGTCTGTCATTTAAGGCATCCCATAAGATAACCGGATCAAGAGGTATTTCACCAGGATCTGGCAAAGAAATGATCTTCTGATTGGGTTCACAAATACCGCAGATTCTGGTTTTCGGTTCTTCAGCCTTCTGGTGAGAGTCGCGAAAGAGTGGTTCCTGAAGAAACCG
>CAYWHV010000660.1:0-1695 GCA_964458045.1 uncultured Methanospirillum sp. | reverse complement strand
TCGTATACAGACAGACGCCGGGGATCTTCCCAACATCCTCCTCAACATCCCTGGGCTGGGCAATATCCACGATGAGGAGCGGGCGGCGGGAATTATCAAGCGGCCATGACCGGCCTTTCAGTGCTTCCATCACCTCATCGACCCGGATCACCGGATGGGGAGCAGCGGTGCAACAGATGATGACATCAGACATGGTCAGGTACCGGTAGAGATCTCCCATCAGAACTGCCGTCCCGTGAACCTTCTCAGCAAGACGCTGGGCCCGGTCAAATGTCCGGTTGGCCACATATATTGCAGACAACTGTTTCGCAGCAAGTGCCTGGGTGACGAGAACCCCCATCTCTCCGGTCCCCAGGACAAGGATGTGACGACCTGCAAGCGATCCCAGGAGCTCTTCAGCCAACAGAACTGCCGCCGACCCGATCGATACTGCACCCCGGTTAATGCCACTGATTCTCCGGGCCTCTGACCCGGCGTGGATTGCCTTGTTAATACAGAGAGTGATCAGAGGGTCAGCAACCGACATCGATTCAGAAAGGCTCAGAGATTTTCTGAGCTGTCCCAGGATCTGGTCCTCACCAATGACCATCGAGTCAAGACCGGCTGCAAGATCGAGAAGATGAGATAAGGCATCTGCATCCTCCCACATCTGCCACCCGGTCCGGGCTTCACTCTCCAGGAATGTTTCAAGAAGATCTGCACTCCCATGCACCATGATCTCAATCCGGTTACAGGTCTGAAGCAGGATGACTCCTTTAAACCAGTCACCTGCACGGGTAAGGAATGCCTCTTCATCAGGAAACCGGACCATCTCCATGTCCGCCACCGATGCCGAATGATGAGATATTCCTGCAATGGTGAACGGTGAAAAGAGCGCATGAGTCATAATGCAAATCTCCTCTGCACATATTCCTGGGCAGCATTCATCCCGGATGCCAGGGATTTTCTTGTTTCAGGGTCACGGAGAGCAGAATAGAGGACGGTATCATATGAATCGGTACCGGTCCGATCCCCCCGGTACGTGTCCCGGATCCATTCGCCAAGAAGAATGAGATCATCAAGATCAGGAAACGTATTCTCGATTTCCTCACGGATCAGTCGGGATACTGCCGGGACCGAGCCAGAGGTGCTGACCGCGATGACATACCGGTTCCCGGATATCTTTGCCGGAAGGACGACATCACCCGGTTTCCCAGCCGCCACATTGCACCAGATCTGTTCACGGGTGCAGGCGCTTTCAATCAGTTCATTTAATTCCGGATCTGATGTGGCAGCAATGACCAGTGACGCATCATGTATCATATTTCGCAGGGTTTCAAGGTCTCCGGTCAGATTGCAGACCTCCGTTCTGACCGGAATTTCCTGAAAATCCGGGTGAAAAGAACGACTGTATACGACGACGTCTGCTTCATGTGCGAAGTATCGTGCCTTTCTGGCTCCGACAACCCCTCCCCCGAAAATGATTACTTTCTTACCGGTAAAGTCAATCATCAGGGGAATCATTCGTATGAGTTTTGCAGGTAGAAAATATCAATCTGTCCAATTATTCCTGACATTGTTCATACGAACCGGAGCCAGAGCGATTTCGGCAGATTTATTTACTCACAGAGCTGACGATGTAGAGCAACTGCGTTGATAGTGTAGTGGTTATCACTAGGCGTTGCCAACGCCTAAACCCGGGTTCGAGTCCCGGTC
>CAYWHV010000659.1:0-1696 GCA_964458045.1 uncultured Methanospirillum sp. | reverse complement strand
ACCGATCCCGTTCACCGTCACCTGGACCTGGTCAGCTCCGGCCTCCACCGCAGATATGGTGTTGGCTGTTGCCATGCCAAAGTCGTTATGGCAGTGCACATCGATGGTAACCCTGACCCGATCACGCAGGGCTGTGATCAGAGCTTTCATTGATGTTGGTGTGGCAATTCCGACGGTGTCAGGCACGTTGATCGCGGTTGCACCGGCACTGACCGCTGCATCATACACCTCGATCAGTTCAGGAATACTGGTCCGGGTTGCATCCATCGCTGAAAAGAGTACCTTATCTGCGTGATCCCGGGCATACCTGACAATCTCTCCGGTAATTTCAACAACCTGCTCATGGGTTTTGCGGATGGTATGTGTCCGCTGGACCTCCGATGTCGGAATGAAGACATGCACCATGTCCACGCCTGCATCAATGCATCGATCAACATCACCCCTGACAGCACGTGCCAGTCAGAAGACGACACAGTCCAGCCCTTCTGCAGCGATTGCCCGCACCGTGGAGTACTCCTCTTCCGATGAAGCAGGAAAACCGGCTTCGATGACACTGACACCGATATCGGACAGCTGGTGTGCGATGACGATCTTGTCAGCGGTGGTAAAAGACACTCCCGGAGTTTGTTCCCCGTCACGGAGGGTTGTATCGAAAACAGAGATCTTCTTTGCAGTAGAATTCTTATCGCAGGAGAAAGCGACCTGCCGAGTGTACAACACCGGCGCTCCCTGCCTCACTATGCTTTTGAGACATGATTATACACATCATTCTCAACCATATATATATATTTGCGAAGTGGTGCACACCACACAACCAAATGCACCACCATGGAAAAAAGAGACCTTGATTTTCTTATCCGTGATTATTCTACAGTGACGAAATTCCTTCCTAAATCAAACGCTTTCAGATTCAGATCAACCGTCTTTGGAGGTACCGTCATCCGGACTGCTTCCCTGAGTGATTCCTGTTTCAGAGGAAGAGAGAGTGAAGCTGCACCAAGAAGAACCACATTCTGGGTAAGAATGCTCCCTGCCTTCTCTGCCAGTTCCCTCGTACTGACCACCGTGGTATCGCGGGCCCCGAGCATCCCAAGGAGCGCATATTCATCAGGAGAGGGAAAATCCTGCATGAATACCGATGTCGGTACGACAAAATCCCTGCTGGTGAATATCTTCCCGCCATCCCGGAGATAATGGCACATCCGGGCCGTCTCCATCAGATCAAAGGAGATGATGAGATCCGCTGTCCCCGGGACGATGAGGGGGCCGAACTCCTGGCCGATCCGGATCTGGCTCTCTACCGATCCCCCCCGCTGTGCCATGCCATGGGTTTCAGCCCCGCGGACCGGAGTGCCTTCTATGACACAGGCCTCACCGAGAATATTTGAGGTCAGAATCGTCCCCTGTCCACCAATTCCGACGATCATTACATCAAAACTCATTCCTTGCCCTCCAGGCTGATTGCCGCAACCGGACAAATCTGGGCACACACCCCGCATCCCGAGCAGAGATCCGTAATATATGCAAGTCCGCTGTGCAGTTCGATCGCCGGGCATCCGAACTTCACACAGGCTTTACATCCGATGCAGGCTTCACGGTTCACCCGGTACCTGCCCCGGTTCACCTTTGCCCGCTTCTCTGAGATGACGCAGGGCTGTTTTGCTATGACGACACGAACACCTTTTCGCTCTTTTGC
>CAYWHV010000658.1:0-1697 GCA_964458045.1 uncultured Methanospirillum sp. | reverse complement strand
CAAATATATTGTACTTACTTATATAAAGATCAAACGATATAACGGCAGAGATTCTTTTTTGAACTTGACATTGTAGAGATAGAAATCATGTAAAATTTCTCATCTCTGTCAGAATGTCGGCTATTCACAACATTTTGTGGGTAAGTTTACTCCGTCTTTCCGATAGTATTCGACAATTGTCTAAGCCCGGCAGTTTCAGACAGTGTAAGTTTCCCAAGTCGAAGGAATATCATGGTGATGAAATTTTCAGTGTTCCGGTACCCTCTTGCTTCTCGCTTAAGTGTCTGAACCGACCCATTCATCGCTTCGAGAACTCCATTTGAAATTCTCGAACCAACAATATTGAGAATTCCATCCCAATGACGCTTAATCGTCCATCCGAATTCCTGAATAATTTTTATTCGGCTATGAGTAGCCCTCCAAAACCAACGCTTTAAAAACTGTTGAGCAGCTTCAGGATCTGACATTTTCCATAATTCCTGAAGATCGAGTTTTAACCGATATGTTCTCGATGTTTTCAAGTTCATTTGCAATAGGGTATCTAACCGGGATTTCTCCTCCTCTTTGAGGTTTTCACGGTTTTTTAACCAGTACATACGTGTTTTTAATAATTCGTTATTTTCCTTTTGCTCATCTCTACGGACCTTGTTTAATGCTTCGTTCATCATTTTCATCACATGAAACTTGTCAAAAATAATTGAGATATTGGGAAAATTTTCAGTAAGACCTTTTATGAACGATTGAGACATGTCGCAACAACCTTCAATAATGTTCGCAGGATCTCCTTTATGCTCTACTAAAAACTGTTTAAATCGATCAATTGCAGTATGATCCTTACCCGGAGTAGCGAATATTATCCTCCTTTTTTCGAGATCAACAACGAGAGTGATATATTTATGACCTCTTTTACATGAGGTTTCATCAGTAGCAATCGAATAGACCTGCGAATAATTTGAATTTGAAACCGCTAAATTGACATAATACGTCACAATCCGGAAAATCCTATCAAAATTCTCATGAATCATAGACGCAACTTTGGAGATGGGCATTGAACTTGCGAGTGATAAAACCATCATTTCGTATTCATAAGTAAATCCACTATGTCTTCGACCCCAAGGAACGTTTATGGTAACAATCCCACAATTTGGACAGATTACTCGTGGGACTCGTGCCTCTAAGCAGCAATGATAATCATGAAAATCTAAATGACGCTTTCTTTCCGGGTGAGTGTCATGAGGTTTACACCCTTTCATGCCACATTTTGGACATTCAAAGTACGACCCTTTATCAAAATCAATTAGGATCTTCTCAGTTTTATCATGAGTCTCAATTTGGATGTCAACAATGAACCAGGGTGCTGGAATTTGAAGAGCTTCCTGATACATGCGGGAATAGATCGCTACTAACGGGCCGGATTCCATTGTATAAATATAAGTTTATAAAATTAAAGGGATGGGATTGCATCCCCTCCCTTACCTACCCTTGCAGATGATGGGGAGGTCGGGCCAAGGGCCCTCCCATTACCTTGTTGATCGGCAAATGTCGTATAGTGAAAGTTAATTAACCCACATTTTTCCACGATGAGCCAGAATGTCTCTTGCTTTCATCCGAAAAGAATTAGATCCCATATACGATTCTCTCCAGGATTTCAAAAATTATAACGATAAATACGAGTTGTATTGCTCAACGGTTAGATC
>CAYWHV010000657.1:1386-1698 GCA_964458045.1 uncultured Methanospirillum sp. | reverse complement strand
GTGATGATTTCCGTTCTTCTGTGAATGACCGGTTAACAAAGATAGAGGAATCCCTCCATACCATAAAAGTAGCATTGGAACAGGCAAAGATCCTAGGGTAACTGTGATATATATGTTATCAACCGAATAGGTCTCTCCCAAGTATGAATATTCAACATTAAAATTTAATCCATATTACAGGAGGGTAGGCAAATTGTCTAATGCAGATGAAATAAACCTCCTTATGGAACGTGCTCTTGAAACCTATTCTATGGCATGTGAATTACATCAAAACCACCATTATAATGATGCCGTATCGAGGGCATACTATTC
>CAYWHV010000657.1:0-1376 GCA_964458045.1 uncultured Methanospirillum sp. | reverse complement strand
GAAGTATCTACCAATGTCTGATACTCTTATACAAGAAGCTGATTATTCTATAACGAAAAGAATAACGCAGAAAGAATCTGAAGAAATACTTGAGGTGCAAATATCTTTGTAAAACGATGTGAAACCCTCCTTTCACAAAAAAAAGAAACCATCATGACTTTTACAAGAAATATTTTGTAGTTGCATTACCACATCTGTAAATTGGAGCTACCGGTTCTCCAAGTAGGAGTATTCGGACAAATACTGCAGAGGCTCCCCCTGACAATAAGGATGGAGAATGGTTTTTTCGGAGCGGCCCCGGAACTCATAATACCCCATATTGTAATAGTATATCTGGATATGTCACCAACCACAAAACCAAAACCATCATCATCAGATAAAAATTCCACTGATGGGCCACTTTCTTTTGAAAAAGTCTGGCTTATGTTTCAGGAGACAGATAAAAAGTTTCAGGAGACTGACAAATTACTTTCTGAAAAGTTCAAAGAGACTGATAGGCTCCTTACAGAAAAATTTAAAGAGACTGATAAAAAACTTAACCAATTGGAGCGGTTATTCACCTCTCAATGGGGTAAACTTGTTGAATCCCTGGTAGAGGGGGATATCATAACTATCCTGAACCAGCGAGGAATAAAGGTCACAGATACCCTGAAGCGAAGATCAGGTCGTCGTGATGGCATCGATTATGAATTTGACATCATTGCAATAAACGGATCTGAAATCGTAATTATTGAAGTAAAAACCACGCTCAGACCGGAAGATATACGAAATTTTCTGAAAAAACTAAAACAAGCCAAGAACTGGATGCCTGAGTATTCAGATAAAAAAGTATACGGAGCTATCGCATTCATTTCAGAAGATTCGGGAACTGTGGCAATGGCAGAGAAAAAGGGCCTTTTTGTGATTCGGGCTACGGGGGACAGTGCCAGTATCGTGAATACCAATGATTTTGTTCCAAAGATCTGGTAATTTATACGTATTCTCTTTTATTCTGAATATTCATGAGCTCTATACTAATAAAATTCAGGTATAGTCGGTACATACAACCCATACAATAACTCCTCATCCCTATATGCTACGAAAATCCACCCCCCCCAATTCTCAAAATTGTCATCCTTATCAAAATTGATATAGTGAATATCTTCACATAGACGGTCGCTATTGCATTCCGTGATGTTCACCCTGGTAAAACATACCCCTGAAACATGACGGTGATAAACCCCCGTTATGAAACCGAAATATGAGCGTTATTTGTTAAAATAATAGCGAATTGAGAACTAAATGTGAGAGGCTTTTATGATGTATCAAATGGTTCATATTTTTAAAAAAAAGACCACGATTGGGCTCCATTTTTTGAGGCTTTCATATCCAAAAGG
>CAYWHV010000656.1:0-1700 GCA_964458045.1 uncultured Methanospirillum sp. | reverse complement strand
TTCGCAGCAGACTTAATTAATGAAAGTGCTATAAGTTGCCCGGACAAAAGTAGGTTGGGCAGAGGAGGTTGTTAATATTTTAGGGTTCACCCTGTCAAAAAAACTAACCGCTGAATTGCTTTCGCAGGCTGAATTGTGTCTTTGAACACGGATAGGAAATTGGCCTGTCAGGCTATTCATCTGCCCACTTCCTACTATTATGACTTCAAGTGTAAATATATCCGCCGGGCTGGATGTTCATAATAAGTTTGTCCTCGCAACAATCTTATGGAGTACTGGCCAGCTTATTCAAGAAAGGTTTGAACGAACAAAAGATGGGTTACTCTCGCTAAAAGCATGGATTATGCTCCAAAAGTGTGAAGTAGTTGCCTGCGAATCAACCAGTGATTTTTGGGTACCCATTTATGACCTTATTAATGATTCAGTCCCAGTAATTGTTGGAAATGCTCGGGACATTAAAGCCTTATCTCATAAAAAGACGGATAAAGTTGATTCTGAAATGATTGCCCGTCTTGCTTTACACGGAATGATACAGCCATCAAGAGTCTTCTGTGGGGAGCATAGGGAATTTCGAAAAATTTTACGTCTTCGGCATAGATTGGTAGAGAAAAGAACCAGTTTTAAGTATCAAGTTAAGGGTATTCTTAATGCTGAAATGATTCGACTCTCTTCTGTTTTGTCAGATGTTTTTGGGAAATCAGGCATGATGCTCCTTACGGGGATAATAAATGGGATGCAATTAAATGATATCATCCCGACATTACCAAAGCGGGCACAAGAGAAAAAGGACAAGATCATTGAAGTACTTGGAAATAATATCTCGAAAGATGCTCTATTCCAGATAAAGGTTCTATTAGATGTTATTAGATGTCTTGATGAACAAGAACTTCTCTTAAAGAACTCTGCATTACATTTTGCTTACAAGAATTATCCAAGGGAGATGGGAATACTGATGTCAGTTCCTGGAATTGGAGAAATTGGGGCTGCCACTCTAATTGCAGAAATTGGTGAGATTAACGATTTTCCATCTGGGGATAAGCTTGCAGGATGGTTAGGTATGGTTCCCAATGTCTACCAGTCAGCAGGAAAACTTCGGACAGGAAGCATAACGAAACGAGGTTCGGTCCATGCAAGATGGATATTGACACAAATTGCTCATGCAGCAGCAAGATGCAGGCATAATTCATTACGTTTTTATTACGAAAGAAAAAGTGGACTCATTGGGAAAGCGAAAGCAACCATTGCATTGGCCCGAAAGATAGTAACTATTATTTGGCATCTCCTAAAAAATGACGAGTACTATGATGATCCGTTGTTTCCAAGGAAGAAGGCTCAAACAATGAATAAGGTAATGGTACCCAAGGAAGTATCTTTAGAGCAACTATTAGAAATAATTGCAAAAGCGGACATCCTAATCAAAGCTCCAGATCCTGATATTTTATGATTTATCAAATAATAATTTTAAGGGGGTATTTCTAAGAACCGTACAGATTTTCATAGGAAATATTATTCAGCGATTTAGATCAATTCACGTAAAAGAATGCTGATCATGTATAACATGAAAAAGTTCATTTCAAGATAAATATTCATTTAATCGAAAAAAATTTAAGATTCGGTAATTCTCTAATTTTTCTCATTATTTTGATAGTGTTCCTTATGTAAAATTTTTCTCCTTTTTTATCTGCCGGAAGGTATTATCA
>CAYWHV010000655.1:0-1703 GCA_964458045.1 uncultured Methanospirillum sp. | reverse complement strand
TCTTCTTGTATACCTGATGACCCAGAAAAGCAGAAAATCGATGATTTCTGCAGGGCTAGTCTATTCCGCAGCAGTTTTCATCTTCTACTACCTCTCCGGAGTGGGAATATTCACCATTGTTCAGACTACCGGAATCACAACTGCCTTCTCAGTGGCAGCTGGAATCATTGCCCTTCTGGCCGGAATCCTGATGCTCAAAGACAGCCTCATCCCCGGACAACGACCAGCCCTTGCCATTCCTGCATCACAAAACCAGATTATCAACCGCATTATGAAAAAGGCAACCCTACCAGCGGCTTTTATCCTCGGAATTCTGGTCGGGATGTTTGAACTTCCCTGAAGACTGATCTCAATCAGGCGTTGGGATATCTTGCAGTATATAATGCAGCCTTCATCCTTCCGCTTCTGGTTATCCTTGTCCTGGTCACGGTGGGCCTTCCACCGGAACGGGTGAACGAGTTCAGAATTGAACAGCGGCGTCTTCTCAGGGGTATCATCGGAATCGTTTTACTTATCTTTGCAGGGGTAATCCTCTCCGAAGTATTGATATAATCTCAATATCTCCGTTTCACCACAAAAACTGATGAGGTTTTCTTTCCTCTTCAGTGTTCCTCCCCTCAGGGTTTTTTTATCATAGGAGATCAAATTCTTTTCTCATGGCCGCTTTCCGGGTAGACCACCCGGATTACCAGGAATATATCACAGGATAACTTCTATCAGGAGATCTATTGAAAATATTGCGCTTGTATCCGCACATGCCAATCAGGATCCGGAACCGTATACGATAGAATTCCTAGCAGGTATGCTTTAATGCTGCCAGGGCTTATGATGCCGTATGTATACCCTGACCCCGATCGGGATCATTCATTCTCCTTTTAAAAACCGGGAAGACGCTCCACGGCAGGGACGTGAATCAGAAAGGCATTCAGAAATCTCGATATATCCTGAGTACAGAGACGGGCTTGGCGGTCTCATTGGTATTTCACATATCTGGGTTCTGTACTGGATGGACCGTGCAGACCGCAGCATTCTTTTCTCCCGTCGTCCGGATTGGAAAGAAGAACGACCGGTTTTTACCATCCGGTCTCCATCCCGGCCCAATCCGGTTGCTCTCTCAGTCGGGAAAATTATTGACGTTCAGGACGGGGTGATCACCGTTACCGGTCTTGAAGCACTGGATGGATCCCCGGTAATCGACATCAAACCCTATATCCCGGGTCTTGATTGCATCCCGGATGCCCGGTATTCTGCACTGACCCATCACGAAGAGATAATGACAAGCAAGCCGGAGAATGGTCACGAAGATTTATAAAATAAAGAGTTCAGGTAAAAATTGGGGGTTTTTGATTCAGAAAAGAGCCGGTGATCTGTTGTATCACCCCATACCCTGCATACAACTCTCTTCCTGACCATCGGCATAATCCGGATGAATCTCTTCGTGAATTACCAGAGTCAAAATAAAAATTCCAATGGCAAGAATACACGAACAGAGAAATGCGAGGTCAAATCCTGCTGTTAAAAGGTGAAGTTTGATAGAGACCGGAGCGCTTTTCGTGATGCCCTGGACATTTGCTATCGTTTCTATTCCCCAGATAAAAACAAGGTTGGCAAACGCGATTCCGAGCGTCAGGGGGGCAAACCGTTCCAGGCTGGTCAGGCTTGAGACCATGCCCTGATGTTTTCGGGAAACAGAGTTCATAACT
>CAYWHV010000654.1:0-1703 GCA_964458045.1 uncultured Methanospirillum sp. | reverse complement strand
TAGGTCTTCTCACCCCGTGACCAGATGAACCATCCGATGATGAAGGCGATGACAGAGGCGATCACCCAGAACACGGCATTCCACGCACCAAATCCTGTGGAAAGTGTGAATGATTCGATCATCTATGCACCTCCAAGAACTGCGGCTATGTATCCATTATAATCGATGAGTGCCGTTGCTGCCGGAGCGACCAGGGTATCTACCACCTGCTGGGGGAATATACCAAAGAGGATGACCAGAACTGCCAGTATTCCCATGGCAATGAGCATCGGTCTTGGTGCTTCCTCAACATCCTCATATTCAGGCAGTTTTGGTCCCATGAACATGGAATGGAAGACCTTGACGAACGAAGCCAGAGTCAGGATACTGACGACCATGGCGATGACGGCTAGAAGGGGGTTAAACAGGAATGTTGATTCATAGATGAGCAGTTTGGATGCAAATCCGTTGAAGGGCGGAATCCCTGCGATTGCCAGTGCTCCGATCATGAAAAAGACCATGGTCCATTTCATGTTGTGTCCAAGGCCGCCGAGCTGGTTGAGGTTCCTGGTTCCACACCGGTACATGATGACACCGGCGGTCAGGAACAGGAGGCCTTTGTACAGGGCATGGTTCATGATATGGAAAAGCCCTCCCTTGAGTGCCATCATGCCGACACTCTGGGAAAGACAGGTGCTGGAAAGGGCTGCAAGTCCGACACCGACACCAAGGAGCATGTATCCGGTCTGGGAGACGGCGTGATATGCCATCAGCCGTTTCACGTCTTTTTGCGGGATTGCCATCGTGACACCGATGAACATCGAGAGCACTCCAAGGATGATGATGACCCATCCGACGGTCAGTGGATTTATCTGGCCTCCGTAGAGGGTGAAACAGACTCTGAAGAGAGCATAGAGACTTGCCTGTGATGAGACGACCAGGAATGCCGTGACTGCGGAGGGTGCCATGGCATAACTGTCCGGAGTCCAAAAGTGCATCGGGACCGCTCCACACTTCATGGCAAGGGCAGTAAAGAACAGAACAAATGCGATGATATCAAGTCCGGTCATCTGCATCCGATCAGCGATTACTGCCATATTGAGGGAGTTATACTGGGCAAAGAGAAGACCGACTCCCACCAGGAAGAGCATGCCCCCAAGGGTTGAGAGTGCTGCATATTTGAGTCCGGCTTCTGCAGCAACTCCCTTATCTATCCGGTAGGCAACGAGAGCAGCACCGGCAAGGGAACTGATCTCTAGGAAGACAAAGAAGTTGAAGAGATCCCCGGTTGCGATCATCCCGTACACACCGGCGATCAGGAGCAGGAGGAGGGTAAAGAATCCGTCCTTTCCGGATAATTTTTCCATGCTGGAGATGGAGTAGAGAGTGATACAAAAGCCGACAATTGCGGCGATTATGAGCATGAAGGCGTTCATCGGATCAATGGTAAAGATGATCCTGATTGGAACTCCGCCGGAATCAGGTGGGATTACCTGTGATATCGTGTCTACTCCGAATGCGTACACAATGGTCCCGGTTTCTAAAACCCGGGATGCAACAAAAAGCCCGCAGAGTGATGAAAGGGCAGTGATGAGCAGTATCCAGACATTTCGGACGGTATCGCCTGCTCTGGAGAGAAGCGGGGTTAAGAAGGCTCCCAGCAGAGGTATGGCAATAAGAAGTCCTGGCAGATTATCAAGTAGTATATCCATGTTCTACCCCTG
>CAYWHV010000653.1:0-1703 GCA_964458045.1 uncultured Methanospirillum sp. | reverse complement strand
GATCTTGTCAGAGGGAGGTTTTCGGGATGAAAAAGGAAAATTAGTGAAGTACTGTAATCGCCTGCGCAGGAATCGCACGCCGTCTGGAAAAATGCTAGAGAAAAACCGGCGTGCCGGTTTTTCATTTTGTCTTTCATTATTTTTTTTTAATTTTGGGGTGCGGGGACGCGACTTCGACGCGGAGCGTCCCGCGGTGGAAATATCCTATTTTTTGATTTAGGAAATGTTATGCTTTTTGTGAGAACGTAATCCTCCATAAAAATTTCCACTACTGATTTTGGAAAAGGTGTGCTCACGCAGAATTTTGGACAATGATAATCATACGGGAAGAACTATTCATTGTAATATGAGTAAAAAACCAAATGGATGGAAGAAGGATCTTTATGAGAGATTGAGTTATGAGTATTTGATTGAATGTGCAATAAAATATAAAATCGAAGACTGGAATCTGGCATATGGGATCTATCTGAGATCTGAATGGAGACGGATATTCCCAAATGAGGATTCTGATTTAGAAAATATTTGGAAAGTGTTTGATTATGATGATTTTGTACGACCAGATTTCTCTGATAAGGATTTCCGAAAGTCAATTCGTGATGGGGCTGATTTCAGTTCTCTCCATCTTGAAGGGGCTAAATTTTTTGACTCACGTCTTGATGGAGCAAAATTCATAGGTACCCATCTTGAGGGCGCAGTTTTCATTGATGCCTCCCTCAATGGAGTTTATTTTTTAAGTTCCCATCTGGAAAGAGCTTGTTTTATAAACACCCACCTGGAAGGAACCATTTTTTTTAATGCTGATCTTTGTGGTGCTGATTTCAGTAACGCTCATATTGAAGGTACTAATTTTAAGGAGGCATATCTTCAAGGAGCATTGTTTAAGTTTGCCATAGTAAATGGAGAAACCTTGTTTGTCGACAACACGATAAATGATAAAACAGATTTCACAGGGACCTCCCTCTCATCAGCCCGGATTGTCCCAGAACTCAGGACACGACTCGAACGAAACATACGAAATATTCGCTGGGAACAATGGTATAAAATTCCTAAACTCTACCCATATCTGGCAAAAATCAAGAATAACTTCATATTTAGATTTTCATCTCGAAAATCTCCAGAAGAACATGCATGTGAAACAAAACTTTGCTGGGTCGATAGGATCATCAATGCTTTTGTCAGAATATTCTGGTGGATATCCGATTACGGTAGTTCAACAAAACGAATCATTGCTGTATTTTTCGGCTGGAACATACTCTGGGCAGTCATCTATTATTATCTCCTGCCGTTTTTGCCGGGGACCTCCACAACCGTTCTGAACGTATCCAACATCTGGGCCGCGATACTACAGACCAATCTCATGATGTTCAGCATCACCGATTTGGCAACAGAAGGACTGGATATCCTTCCAATGTTTTTTGTTACGATCCATATTGTCGTCGGATACTTCATTCTTGCCGCACTCATCACCCGTCTCGGCATCATGTTTCAGAATTTGAGTCCATAGACTATTCTTTTTTTACTGGAGGGCATACGGAAAAATAATGGATCATAGGTGCTGATACTTGAGATACTCCACCGCGGGCCGACTCGCAAGTTTCCTTCGAAAACTTGCTCAGCTGAACCCGGTCCGATGGACCGGGCCGCCTCCGCTAAGATCGCCGGCTATGCCGTCGATCCGCCTTCGCGCCGGAGTCGCGTCCCCG
>CAYWHV010000652.1:1482-1703 GCA_964458045.1 uncultured Methanospirillum sp. | reverse complement strand
AGATCTTTGATATAGAGAGTCGTTATCAGCTGACCAACCCCTCCAGATTTCCGAATAATATACTTCATCCATTATTGATCTATAAAAACTCCACCCTGCTGAATTCGAGTATGATAGAATTAAATCTAATTTTAACTTAAATCATACTTCACATTCATATCAGATACCGACATAACATGACACAGGAATCCACATGAAAGACTCAGATCATCACTACAAGC
>CAYWHV010000652.1:0-1472 GCA_964458045.1 uncultured Methanospirillum sp. | reverse complement strand
GAATATTCAGTCATCCCCGACTGGTAGCGGATCTCATACGGGGTTTTTTGGATCCAGCTCTTGCTGATGGCTGTGACTTTTCGACTCTGACACGTTGTAATGGGAGTTACATCACTGATGATCTCAGGGAGCGTGAAGATGATATCATCTGGAAGGTAACATACGGGGAAAGAACTCTCATCCTCTACATCCTCATCGAATTCCAGTCCAAACCAGATTATGCCATGCCAGTTCGGATTATGTCATATATGGGTCTCCTCTGGCAGGATCTTATTCGGACAAAGGTCATAAACCCAATGAAACCGTTACCTGCAATTATGCCGATAGTCCTATACAATGGAAAACAACCCTGGAGTGTACCGGAAGATATCAAAAAGACAATTAACGCTCCTGAACCGATTCGCACATTTGTCCCATCAGTTCCATACCTGCTGATCGATGAACTCAGACTCTCTGTGCATCACCTGGTTGAGGTCAGAAATTTATCAGCATGTTTATTCAGACTTGAGCAATCGGCAGAACCGGTGGAACTTATAGAACTTGGATTCAGACTGAATCAGTGGATGGAAAAAGATCCTGGACTTTCTGATATGAGAAAGGATTTCTCGTTATTCTTTGAGAATACCTTAATGAGAGATCAGGATATACCTATACCTAACCCGTTTGTTGGAGGGACCATGTTAGCTGAAAAAGTAGACAAGTGGATTGCAGCATATAAGGCTGAAGGTAAAGCTGAGGGTAAAGCTGAAGGAAGGATTGAGGGGATGGTGACAATCCTGGAGCGAATGAAGAAGGCAGGGATGTCAGTTGCTGAGATCGCAAAGATAACAGGGATGCCGGAGGAAGAGATCAGATCTCTGATATAGAGAGTCGTTATCAGCTGACCAACCCCTCCAATACCTTAACATTTCTCATTTTTTTCTATCCTCATTTCCCGATTTACCCGAATGACACACGAGCAGAGTGAAAGTTCCCAATAACCACCCTGAAGCCTTGATAAGGTGAAAAGTGAACCATTGCATTGACTTCGAGTATAGTAGAACAAAATTGTAACTTAACTTAAATCATACTATACATTCATATCAGATGCAATGTAATAGGACATCATGCAGGATCTCTCAAAACTTGGGATCATGGCAATTCTCCATGACTGGAATTACTGGTACAGGGATTTTCCAAAGGTTATTCCCCGGCCAGAATATCAGGAGAAGATGCAGCGGCTGCGAAGGTCGGATGAGATCATTGTGCTGACCGGCATGAGGAGAAGTGGAAAATCAACACTCCTCAAACAGGAGATGGAGGATCTTGCCAGAGACCATAACAAGACCCAGCTTCTGTACATCAATTTTGAGGACCCGCGATTCCCACCAGCGATGGATAGTTCAATACTTGACCAGATTCTTGCAACATACCGGGAGAATATAAATCCGGATAAGGAAGTGTATCTGTTCCTTGATGAAGTGCAGAATGTC
>CAYWHV010000651.1:0-1705 GCA_964458045.1 uncultured Methanospirillum sp. | reverse complement strand
CTGCTGAATATCTCCCTTTTGCAACTGAAACTCATCTGGTTTACACCGGAACTTGTGAAACTCGGTATTTGAGTAATATTTAAATTCAACAATCCAGCGTCTTCCGGAAAATTTTTCATTATATTTCCCGATAAATTCGAGATCGCTCCTTCCTGACGGATAGGAGTGTTCAATGGTAAAGGTAAACCATTTGGAGAGAAACCTGCTGCAAAGTTCATAGAAAGTAGTTCTGTAAAAGTTTTCATTCACTTTTATAAAGACGGCTTCCGGAAGCTGACTGATATATTCCTGCCAATATCCAGAAAACAAGGTAGAAATTTCAGGATTCCGGATAAATGTCTCCATAATGCCGGTATAACGGGTTGAAGCATCAATCCGGTAGATATCATTAAAATACTCAACAAATATCTTTTTCATGGAAAGGTTCGGAAGACAAAGATTAAAATCATCATATTTTGTCAAAAGACCCAGGTAAAAAAAAGAGATGGGATAAAATTGTGGCTTAAAAAAGTCAGTAATATTAAACTGGGTAACCAATGCCCCCTGATCATAATGAATGAGCTCTTCAGATGTTAACTGGCTCACAATCTTCTCTGTATTTTCAGGATGAGCACCGGTTATTCTTTCAACCCATGAAAGATCGGTCCGAAGGTTCATATCAATGAGATTGTCAGGAATAGTTTTGAATCTGCAAAATTCACGGAGGAAATACATGACCATCGTCGAATTATACAAAGGATTCCCACTCCCGGTATGGGCAAAATGGTACCCGTCATACTGATTCTTCATTACCTCCAGAACTGCCGGCTTCGTTTTTTGATCAAATCCATAATCCTGATAGACATCATCGATAAGCTGCCGGATATCCGGTTCGGTAAATCCGAGCATGCCCTCAAGCTGAGGGTGCAATGTAATAAAGTCAGCAATATTATACGCTGACGTAAGATCATCAATTGTAATCGGGAGAATGCCGGTAATGAATATGTTCGCAATTGCACCAGATTGCCTTCCGGACTTTAAAACTTTAAAGAAGGATTTTAAAAAACTATCATCAGCGGTTAATTTTTGATAAAGATAATCCTGATGGGTTGTAATGAGATGGTTCGCAAAGTTATCATACTCATCAATAATCACATAGAGCTGAGGCCCTCTTATACTGACGAGATAATGTAAAATTATTGATAAATTCGTTGAAACACTATCATCAGGATGTATATCCGGACAACTTCCCATCCATTCAGGATATCTTTTCTGTAACTCAATAAGTGTAGCATTACAGATCCGTCTGAAATTTCGCTCAATCCCGGATACCCCACCAGTACACTCTATGGTGGAGAGATCAAGTGAGAGAATGAGATATGAATTCTGTTTCCCAGTCGGGTTTTTCCCAATCCAGGTGGTCCCAAAGAGATCATTGAAACTTGCTGCTTCATTCAGATCATAATAATACCGAAGCATTGAACAGAAGAGGGACTTTCCAAAACGGCGTGGCCGAAGGAATACCGGATTTGCAATGGACTCTATCTTTCCGATATACTCCGTTTTATCAATGAAATATGTCTGCTTTAACATTAGTTCGGCATAATTCATGATCCCATACGGTACCAGCCGTTCCATCATGAGTACTTATGAATTACATCCTATTATGTATTGGGAATAGAATCTGAACACCCGGATGTTTCAGGAAATCACTCAAAGGAAAAAA
>CAYWHV010000650.1:0-1707 GCA_964458045.1 uncultured Methanospirillum sp. | reverse complement strand
GCCCTGCAACCGGAATATCAATTGAGAAATCTCCTTCTGCGATTGCTCCGGCTGCAAGACTTTTCCCTTCCAGGTTTTTCCCCAGCCGTGAGAATGCATCAGCCAGTTGTCCGACCTCGTCCTTCTGATCCACAATACGTTCGGTGGAGATGTCACCTTCGGCAAACTTTGTCGCCATATTTGTTACTGCGACAATCGGGCGTGCAATTGACCGTGCAACAAAGAACAGCATGCCAACCCCGATGATAATGAAGACTATTCCAAGAATGACCAGTTGAACAATCTTCATCATTGGTTCAATTCCGATTACTCCTTCAGGGACGGTAACGGCAATATCCCAGTAGGTTCCTGAATCTCCAATCTTCACCGGTATGAGGGCTTTCGTATATCCGTCACCCGTATAGAGCGTCCGCTCTCCTTTCTGGGCCACTTCAAGAGCCGCCGGGAGTTTTGCTGCATTAATCCCTACTTCTTCAAGAGGGAGGTCAAAGGCAGTCTTCCCGACCCAGTCAACGTTTCCAAGGTTTTCACCGATGACCATACCACCCTTGGAGAAGAGAAACAGATTTGCAGCACCGTCATACATGGAAAACTCTTCTGCCTGTTTGTTCAGGGAATCAAGACCCAGGTCAACCCCGGCAATCCCGATAAATTTCCCGTTTACTATGATCGGGGCTACAAAAGAAGCCATCAGAACGTCTTTTCCACCGGCATTGTACATGTATGGTTCAGTGACTGAAGTCTTCTGTGTCGTCTCCGGAAGCTGATAGTAATCATCCGTATCCATCCCCTTTAAGGGTTCAACAGCAATCCCTGTCTCTCCCCGGAAATAATATGGGACAAACCTCCCGGTCTCGTCTGATCCTTTGGTGTTTTTATAGGATGCATCCTGATTATCAAACGCATTCGGTTCAAAACCGGCATATACTCCAAATTGATCAGGGTTATTCTCAAGAGCAGTCTGAAGTATTCTGTTTACCTGCTCCCGCGTCGGGGCTTTCCCTGATTCAAATAACCCCTGGATGGCATTTGCAAGCGTTTCAGCATTTTCAATCGGTTTTGTCAGTTCTGCATTCATCTCACCGCCGAAGTTCAGAGATGTGGCTTCAACATTATACTCTGCCTTAGCA
Organism: uncultured Methanospirillum sp.; assembly: GCA_964458045.1. Lineage (GTDB taxonomy): Archaea > Halobacteriota > Methanomicrobia > Methanomicrobiales > Methanospirillaceae > Methanospirillum. The sequence goes on along the minus strand of CAYWHV010000650.1, from coordinate 577 downwards.
AATGCTTCTCCATACAGGTTGAATGCAGCGTATCCGATGATGACACCGGCGATGATAAACATGGCAACCGCCCCCAGTGTCATAATTTTTGACTGTATTGAATTCTGATAAAAGCTCAACGATACCATAGAACACCCTAAAAATTTCGTGACTTCCTTATCTTGTCCAGAATACGATATAAGATGCTTCCATTTATTAATGTGTTTGTAAAAAAAAAAGATCCGTGATTGAGTATCTCAACCATTATGGATATTCTGGATTATCTCTGGTAAGTATCTATTATTGATATTCAGGTAATGGTATTTTTGATATCTTACAATTTTATGGTTTTATACATTTTTTTCTGTATCGGTTATCATAACTTTCAATAATGGTATACGAAACCGGGCCTCCTCAATCGATATCTATATCTCTCATGAATCAATATCTTCAGCTATACGTCAGGATGGTAATAGTATGAATGGAAAAACACGATCATCAGACCTCGCATCACTTCAAAATATGTTGGATGCGACTTCTTCCTCAATCCAGATAGTCGGACCTGACGGGGTCTACATTGATTGTAATGCGGCTACGT
>CAYWHV010000649.1:0-1707 GCA_964458045.1 uncultured Methanospirillum sp. | reverse complement strand
GGTGACGGTTGTCAGGGTCATGAGCATAATAAAAAAGAGAATGCCGATACTGACCGCGACAACGGTGACCATCCTGGTGACATGCACCATCTCCTGCTGCAGAGGACTTTTCTCCTCTTCTATCCCCTGGGTGAGATGGGCAACCTTCCCAAATTCGGTCTCCATCCCCGTTGTGGTGATAATAGCAAGCCCGGTCCCGGATACCACATTGGTGCCGGCAAAGACCAGGTTCTGATACTCTATTTTGGAGATATCAGTATCATATGAGGGGTCTGCAGTTTTCTTCACCGGATGGGACTCACCGGTCAGGGTGGACTGATCTATCCTGAGCTCTGATGCTTCAACCAGCCGGCCATCTGCAGAGATATGATCCCCTTCGGCAAGGACCATAAGATCACCGGGAACCAGATCTTCTGCAGCAATCTCGATAGTGACACCACTCCGAATGACCCGGACCTTTACCGGAAGCAGCTGCATCAGGGCATCAGCAGCCTTCTCAGCCCTGAACTCCTGCCAGAAGGAGAACAGCCCGTTGATGATATTGACCATCCAGACCGCTGCAGCGAGCTGGGGCATCTGTGCGATCAGTGCTGCAATACCACCGATCCACAGAAGAATTGCCATTAGGTGCGTGAAATTAGCAAGGAACCGGATGTATACTGATTTTTTCTTTGTTTTGATCAGGGTATTTTTGCCATATTGTGTGAGACGATGGAGACATTCAGTAGGATCAAGCCCGGTGGGGCCGGATGAGTACCGGGAGTAGATCTCCTGGACTGATACTGAATAATCCGGTTCTGAATGCTCTTTTGTTACCATGAAACTCGGATGTGAAGGGAACTTTGGAATTCTGGTTCGCAGGTATATGCTGAATGATACCTCAGAGATAATAAAAAGAATGGTACATCTTTTTTACACAAGGGAAATGAAGAGTAAATAATATCTATAATTAAACAGCTAATAAAAAGAATAATTTAGAATGAGCCTATTTCTCTCAATCAAATGATTGGTATACATAATCCAGAAATTCACGTATCTGTAATTTTTCACGTTATGACAATATGAACGATTATTTTATCAATCATTCAGTTTCTCTGACATGAGTGATAATGAGAGGAGTTTTATATGCTCCTTCCTTTTTAGGAATAGAGGAAACCTGGTTCAGACGGATTGTCACACCAGGTCCGAGGAGATTGCTAAATCGTTCTACCAGTGCATTGCAGTCAGGGGTTTCATCGAAATATGAGGGGAATGAATCAGGGACGATAATTATCTCAAGTTCGTCCAAAGAGTGCTGTAAAACCTGGTACTGACCAATCCCTCTGGTTTCGTCCATGATGACATCAATGAAATAGGGATCGATGCGGGTCATATCACGTCGAAACAGCGACTGCATCTTTCTTCCATGAACTGCCTGTATCACGAGGCCATAGGCATCCGGGTCAGGAGAAAAAGATGCCAGATCACCAAGCCCGCTGTACCTGATCAGGGGAGTTACGGTATTGTGAAAGGTGGTAACCACGACAGACCCGGTCTCTGATGGCCCGACCGGTATTCCGATGTCGTTTATGATCTCGACAATCACATCCCAAAAGAAAACCCGGTACCCCTCGCCGTATCGAGGCTCTGCACCGATCATTCCGGTCTCGGTTGCGACATAACTGGTCATCACCGGTGAGTTGAATACTTCTTCGATTATCCTGACTG
>CAYWHV010000648.1:0-1713 GCA_964458045.1 uncultured Methanospirillum sp. | reverse complement strand
GTCAAGCGAGGGTCGTAGACCCGAGTCGGAGAGCAAACCGAAGGTTTGCGAACAGCCTCACACTCAGCAGAGTGTCATATTTTCTAAGGGTCTTATACATTTCAAAGTAGTTCGTCAGGAGTGAAGCACACCTCCCAATCCCTTTTCTTGATTCGGGGTGCGGGAGCCTGAATCGGCGGGAATATCCTATACTTCTGAGATGAGGAAAAAGAGCTTGCCTGCTGCATGCTGCGGATAGTTACACTACCTCTTTATTAATTATGAATCCCTATTTTACATCATGGCCTCTTCCAAATTATCAGAAAAAGACACTCAAACGATCATCAGATATGCAAAAGAGCTGTCAAACACTCTGAATAAGTACGGGAATGAAAATACCGAATGGGAAGAGATCAGACTTGATATGTTTCAAGCTCTTTCAGAGAAGTATCCTGATTTTGAGGAGATACAGAATCTTTATGCTGATTGCCTTTATATCCTGTCCGGCGGGATTTCATATTATTATACGAGGTCCTTCTACTATGATGATGCTGTTAAATATGTTCGGAAACTTGCCTGTCTTTCCGGAAAATATCCGTTGAATGAAAAAATTGCTGAAAAATATGCGGGAGCATTGGAAGCTTTATGCAGGTCTGACCTGGAAGAGAAGGAATGTGACTGGGAATCAGATGATGACCCGCGTATTTACGGCTGGATGTTTAAAACATACAAAGAGATTATCAGCAGTTTAAAATTACTCACGACCATTTATCCTGATAACCTTTCTGTTTTTCGATCATTTCTTGCGGGAATGTCGATATGTATTCTTGAGTCTGAGTTTGATGAAGGGTATGAGGAGGAGGAGGAGGATGGTGAATCAACTGCAGGACGGCTGCGCAATGAGCTTGCAGCGTATGTATTTTCTGAACTGGATGGTCTGAAACAAAAGGATATTTCTGCAGTATGTGAGGACGTTGTAGGGCTGTTTACCTGGCACGGCAGTAATTTGTTTGAGGATTTAATCGATGATTTAGCTGATACCTATCGGGAGCCTTATGAAGATAATGAATTTGTCTGGTATTCTGATGATAATACGGATTTTCTCTATTATCTTCGCCTTCTGAAGAGGATTGATGATTTTATAGAAAAACTTTACAGACGCTATCCGGAAAATACGATTGTAATTGGGTTTTACTCGCAGATTCAGCTTGAACTATTTGTAAAAACTGAGTGTCCTGAGCTGGATGAGGCATCGTTTCACGCGGAGAAAGAGAAGAAGCTTCTGGAGCTTTACAAAAAACACAAAGACTGCGAGGAGGCTGCTGAAAATTATGCCGGTTATCTCAAGCATATCAGTATGAGTGAAAATATTACGGCAAGTATGCGGAGAATGAATAAGACAAAGTTAAAACGTCTGGCAAAACAGTTTCCTGAAAATACGGAGATAATAGACGCGTATGAAGATCTAACAAGGTATTTAGAGAGGCAATGATTGAATGAACTGCCGGTATGCCGGCATTTCTGCGAATGCTTCGATAATGTTGATCTCAAGGCGTCAGGGGGAATAGGAATCAATGGATCACATTTCGCCGGGTGTGGATACATAAGAAAGCCCACCGCGAACCGCAAATCAGAGATTTGCTCTCCGCTTCGGGTCTTCAACCCTCGCTTGAATTAATGTGAATATTCGGGAAGGAGTTTGTTGGGTGTGGATAGATGAGATAAAACCAACCG
>CAYWHV010000647.1:0-1716 GCA_964458045.1 uncultured Methanospirillum sp. | reverse complement strand
CAGGAAAACCAATTTCAATAGTATCAGAGACAGGGAGGCCATCAGCAATGAATTTTGTCAGATTTTTGGGAAGTGGATCACCTCCTCCATGGTAAAAATAAATATGATTTTGATCTTCTGAATTATTGATTATCTGGATATTGGTTTTTGGAATATCATGTGGAGGAGGTTGTGAAATCAAAAGGACTGCCACTATCGCAATACCTAAAACAACCAGACTAATGAGAAGTATCGCTGCTATTACTTCTGATACTCCCTCATTTCGTTTATTATGAGCGAACGAATTAGACATATACTGGTGCAGCAATTGACATCCTTGTGTTAACTTGCTTATAATTGACGTAAATATCATTAATATCCCTCCCAGTTGTTCCTGATTCACCAATTATTTGAATAACAGTATCGTTTGGATCGGTAGGAACAGGATCATTAACTTTCCACCATTCTCTACCAATCTCATTTTGATGAGTTGATTCCAAAATAGACCTAAAAGTCCTATTCCAGTATTCTGCTTCGCTAGGGCTTGAATCTCTGATTGTAATCATTAGTTCCTTTGCATTTGGATTAGTTTCAGCCGGAGTATACACATTCCCTGTTGATTGAATAACATTATCCTGAATTCCAGTTATTTGTGCAGTCAGCTGAACGGTATCTGGCCCGGATACACTTCCCTCTCCTTGAATTGTTAATGGGGTCATATCTACTGATAAAATATATCCGGCTCCACCATCAATTCCAGAAGTATTTTTCACTTTGAACCAGGGATAGTCTATTTTTGGCTCGATAATATTTCCCTGCTTAAGAAAGATCTTCCCCATTTTGTAGATATATTCCTGGTTTATCCAATATGGATTCCTCGAAGAATATTTTAACGAACCAGCATTGATTTCATCAGAGTTCACGGTTGTAGATGGCCGAACCTGAAGTAAAAAAGGATTGGGAAGACCATCTTTTTTACTCCCATCTGCTTGATAGTATTGATAATTCACACCAAATGGGAAATTGATATCGTCATGCAATCCATATGCTTCATCTAAAAGATCAATTTTTTGGGTTTCATTCCATGTCTGATTACGAATAGATTGACGTGAAACCACGAGATTATCAAGAATTTTCACTCCGTTTTTCTCTGCCGATAGCACAACCTCAACAGTCGGGACCGAACTGATACGGAGATTATGAACTGCTTGTGTTTCTGGGTTAACATTCCATTCCATAACCTCTAGCAAATCTTCAGGACGGAGAGTGATATTCTTCACTTCTAGTGTGATTGACCAGGGTTCATTTTGAATTGACCAAATATTTAATGAATATGGAGAATAAGGAGGCAATTCCCAAGGGATAATATTTGTATGATAATTCACATACAATGGAGTATCTTTATTGGTTATTTGTGTTTCACTTAAATTAACCGAACTGTAATCATTGGAACTGTATGATTTAAAGTCCCCAATAATTTCAAATGATAATTTTGGGTATTCAATAATTTCCACAGTTCCACTCGAAGATACCGGTTGCATAATTGGAAAAATACTAAACGCCCCAGCGGAGGTCTGACCACCAGTACCCAGTTGGAGAATCTCATTAAATGACACTCCAACCTGATCATTCAACCAGAGCGAATCCATATTCATCTTGAAACCGGTAAAAAAATTTTCAATCTCCTGCATATGTTGAATTTCTGCATCTCTCCCCTGTGAAGGAACCACATAGGTC
>CAYWHV010000646.1:0-1718 GCA_964458045.1 uncultured Methanospirillum sp. | reverse complement strand
CTGAATAATCGTTTATACGGATGATCAGAGTCATTCATCTGAATATTCCGTATACTTCCTATTCCGGACCCTCCTCAGCAAATGCGTACAAATTTGTACAAGCGCTGGTGACTTCCTCCCAAAAAATCGCCCTGATTTTCGTTAACCACAACTCATATGCTCACCAGCGAGCTCCACCAGCTTAATACCCGAAACCGCGATCGAAAATTTGTCTATAGCTCAAGCTATCCCATGGAACCTCCTCCCCCAACCCGATCAAATCACGGCAGGGTCAAAGTCTACTAAATACATCATTAAATCCAGTTGTTCACTCCTTTTTTTCTGTTTAGAGCGAATTTTCTTTAACACACCATCTACGGTGACAATCTCAAAATTTTCGAGAATGTTCAAGACGGTACCTGATTTCGGGCGGATAAGTGGTCGGTTTTCAGGCCCAATCTTCGGAACCTTCGGAAGTTTTTCAATTCTGTTTCTGGTGATCAGTTGAAGGATCCCGTGCATGAGCACACTGAAATAAAGAATCGTCATGAGAGCTTCGATTCGCTCCGGTTTTTCAAGAAATATTGTTGAGGCAAGGAGTGGTTCTTTGAGCAGAGAAAACATCGATTCGACAACATTCTGTCGTTTATAGTTGAGTAGGACTTCTCTACTGTTCATTTCTTCAGGGGAGATTGATGTGAGCAGACAGAATGAATCAATTTTCCTTCTTTTCCGTTCAATCTTCTCTTCATCGCCACGAATCTCCCCTGCACAAAAACTCCAGGTGGTCTCTATTACCGATGGTTTTGGAATCTTCGAGGGGCGTCCCACTGGCCGTTTCTCTTTTGCTGTTGAACTAAGAGACAATTCTGCCGAAAAGATAGATTTTTTATGCTTTTTTATGAAATTCTTGAGTTCTGTCCGTGCATCCGGTTCACACATAAACTCTTTTGAAGTAAGAACATCCAAATCCGTTTCAAATTTCCTGCGTTCATCGTTCAGATATCGCTCAAGATGTTTCTCTGCCTCTTTTTTCCGGTAAACATGAACCCACATCGGATGGCCACAGACGTCCTTTTGATATGTTCTGGACCAATACTCTGGTTCAGAGTTTTTACCAGACGGGTACTGGCAACAAATCCCAAGGGACTCCCAATTATTCTCCAGATAAGCAATTTTTCGCATTTTTTCGGACAATTTTCCTCCGAAATTATCAGGAAGACATGAAATAATCTTAACTGGATCCCCGCTCTTAACGCCCTTGTAAATCAGTTTGAGATTTTTTTCCGTGAGGACTTTACAATCAGCTATGTAGGTATATTCCCCGAATTCATCTCCGTAGACGGATTGCAAGGCAGAGATCATGAGATTGTTGTATTCACAGTCAGCAGTGTTTCCATCTAGTATATGACAAAAGAGTACGAGACCATCACCATCAGTTACTGAACCTGACATTATTTGCTTCAGATCTGCTCTCTTTTCTTTACTAACGCCATATGTTGGCTTAATTACTGTGGAGATTTCCTGGGTTTGAGAACATTCATATTCACCGGTAAGAACATGGGATGTGGTGTCTGAATGAAGGAAGTAATTGTGAGGAAGGTCAAACGTTGTTCGAACGGTTAATGAAATCGAGCGATACAGAGTAGAGCACCCATATTCATACATTCGGTCAAGAAGCTGGCCAAATAGATCATCATTGAGAGATTCAGGGTCAATCTCCTCGCCAACAAGATAGG
>CAYWHV010000645.1:0-1726 GCA_964458045.1 uncultured Methanospirillum sp. | reverse complement strand
ATACTCAATTGGGATCAATTCAGGAATCTGTTTTCAAAATCAGCGAACGGTAAGAGTAATTCATGAAGAAGTGATTTTGACGGAAGGAGAAGTAAACCGGCTTCAAGATCAAATTCTGCACAATGCATATCAGTTTTAAATAAAAGGATCTGATCCAATTCTTCATCAAATTCCTGACCGGCGATAACAGACTGAATCACTGCATGAGGCATGTCAATAACCATGGATGGAGGAGATGGAATGAGCATAAGAGACAAGAGATTCGCACATGCATCAAGATAGGAAGAAGTCATAATATTTCCAATTTCATGAAGCATGCTCATATCCATCTCACTGACTTCCCGATCTTCATCCGGTGCGCCAAGCATTATCGATGATAACCGGAGTATGGACTTTTTTGGAACATGAAGAATTATCGAGCCATTTCCTGAAACCTGGCCACGGACCTGAAAAACAACCATCGAAGCGACTGAATCATCCAGATATTTCTGAAGGTTTTCCAGTTTGACCATGATAATATTCTGAACTGAAATTGAAACCGGCACTCCGATAAGAGAAGATAATGCAGTTGCGGCATTTTGTGCTCCGCTGTTTCCCAGTTCCCATAATTCATCTGCCTGTTCCTGTGTCAGGATCTCTGTTCCATCAGTTATTATTTTTGAACTCATATTCAACTCAATACTGAACCTATTATTGTTCTTATTATATCTGATTGACCATGGAAAAAGTGAATGGTTTCAATTGATTTTCTAATTAATCAGATTACCGGAATGGATGTCCTCCTTCAGCAGATAAACTCCTGCAATGAGAACTGCCATTATGACTGATAACCCCAGATAATGATAAACTTCTGTTTCACTGATATTAATGACAATTATATGCCTGATTAAAGCTGTTAATGCGACTATCAGGAGAGCACGTACCGGAACACGTTTTGTTTTCAAATACACGGTGACGGTTTCAAATAACTCAATAATGATGATGGTGAAAAGGATTGAATAAATCACCTGCACAATCCCTTCTTCCCATTGCATGGATGATAGAATAGCCACAACTTCAAGAAAAGATTCAATCAATGATAATATGGCAATAATTGAAAGTAATATTGCCACACCGACATATACTGCTATTGAAATCGTAGAAAAGGTATTGACCAGCTGATTCGCATGTTCTTCTGATAATTCAGGCATATCACATAATGAATTATGATATCTGAAATATCTTGTGATAAATATATTAAATGAAGTAATTAAGAAATTTTTCTGAAAAGTTTACACCTGTAAGGTAAATTTTTTCTTATTTCGTGCAAATATCGCTTCCGCAAAGAAATATATTGACATAACAATACAGGCCAGAGAAGCAATCATAGTCGGTAGTGTCCTTTCATTACTGACTGAACCAATTAAGGTTCCAATAAGAAATAATCCGACGAAAACTAAGGTTATACCATCAAACAGATACACTAGCCATTCATATTCATCAACATTTCTGATGGCAACCATGTAATATCGGTACAATGGATTATCTTTTTAAAAAAAACTATCTAAACAATTTTTAAAATTTTACAAAAGAGTCTTTCGTTGAACAATAGCAGCGAGGAAGGTTTCCCGAGGACTCGCGTACCTCAGTACCATCATCCACGTGAGGTGTCTTAACTTCCGTGTTCGGAAAGGGAACGGGTGTGACACACCTGCTGTGGCCGCTATTGAGAGCCAAGGTCCGGATT
>CAYWHV010000644.1:0-1727 GCA_964458045.1 uncultured Methanospirillum sp. | reverse complement strand
GTTTGAAGAGGCTAATAACAGGAAGATTGGCCCGTAATAGAGGAATGCGATATCAACATAGGTTAGTCCGGATGTCTCTGCCATGCCCGCGAAGATCTGTTTTATCCGCTCCGGGTAGTATGCAGGAACCTTTCCGGCCTCTTCTATGATCTCTTCCTTTGTGATACCCTGGCTGGTAAGGGTGCCTATGAGGAACAAGTATTCCTCATTCAGATCAGTCTTCATAAGACCGCCATACTGACGTCCCATCTCACGATAGGAGCCGGAGAGGACAATGACCGGGTAGATACCAGCCTCGTACCGCTGCCCATCCTCAAAGGTGGCGATGAGAGGGAGATCGGTAACCGGCGTTCCAGAGGTAGATTGCTCCTGCTCCAAAGAGAGGACAGCAGCAGGGATGGTCAATAAACAGAGGAGTAAAGCAACCAAAAGAGCTTTCATACTGGTATCAGTTATTTTCTAAGGTTATAAATGGGCGGATGGGAGCCGGATGCATCGGGTTTATTGGAGAATGAGCGTGTTCTTTCATGATTCGTGTGTTATGGTAATTTATGGAGTGTTTTTTGGGTGTACTGGTTTTGTAACTTTCTCATGTTCTCAATATAGTATAATGCAAAACTTACTGCATTAATGCAAAAAGTTTGCTTATTACTATGAAGTGCATTTAGTGTGCACGCCTTGGAATAATCTTATTTCATAATGATTATTCCAAGACGTTATGCAAGGCACTATAATCATTTTCACATAGGAACCAAATAGGAGTGAGAAGAGGAATGGTCCAAAAATTCAACATAATCATAGAACCAGGAGAGGATGGATGGTTTGTTGTAACCGTACCGGGGCTTCCTGGCTGCATTACACAGGGGAAAACAATTGAAGAAGCTACAGATAATGCCAAAGAAGCAATTGAAGCATATCTGGAATAGAGAACGTAGAATTATTCTCGATTATTCGAATGCAATAATTGATGAAATAATTTCAACACTGATTGATGTTATCTCACCCTGCAACTGCCGAACAGAGTAACTCCGCCTGTTGCATGACCGTCTGAATGGCATTCTCCTGTTTGTCCGGGGGATACCCGTTCGCCCGGAGGATTCTCTTTATCGCAACCCGCATCTTTGCCCGAACCGATTCACGGGATGACCAGTCGATCGTGACGTTCTCCCTAATGGTCTGTACCAGGTCCTGGGCTATCTTTTTGAGGATTTCATCACCGAGTATCACCACCGCACTGTCATTCACACCAAGGGCGTCGTAAAATGCAAGTTCTGCCTCGGTTAGTCCCAGATCCTCTCCTCTCTGCTGAGCCTCCCTGATCTCCCGTGCAATCTGCGCAAGCTCTTTTAAGATCTCCTGGGTTGTGACCTTCCGGCTATTGTATTTATTTATCGTCTGCTCAAGCATCTCAGAGAATTTTCTTGCTTCGGTTGTGTTTTTTCGGATTCGTGCCCGGATCTGATCATTCAGCAGCCGGGTCATGGCAGCAATTGCCACATTCTGGTTCTTGTATTTCAGGAGGTCATTCAGGAACTCTTCGGAGAGGACTGAGATATCTCCGACATCCTTCCCCATCTCCTTGAAGATATCGACGATACCAAGGGGAACAATGGACTTTGAGACGATCTGCTTTACCGCCAGATTCAGTTCATACTCTGATTTTCCACCTCCTTCTGATGTCTTTATGATTTGTGCCCGAACGGCCTGGAAATACGCGACATCTTCCC
>CAYWHV010000643.1:0-1730 GCA_964458045.1 uncultured Methanospirillum sp. | reverse complement strand
TGATCTCATCAGTGCCTTACATGAGTTATCCGGTGTCCGGGATGTAATTCAGCACGTCTCTTTTGGGGATATTTACGGGAAACGGATCATCATTATCGGGGGAGGAGCTCAGGTAGCCCAGGTAGCGATGGGTGCTGTCAATGAAGCAGACCGGCATAATATCAGGGGGGAGCGGATATCAGTGGATACCATACCTCTTGTTGGTGAGAAAACTCTCTCTCAGGCAATTGATGCCGTGACCCGGCTGCCAAGGGTGGAGATCCTGGTCCTTGCCGGTTCTATTATGGGAGGAGCAGTATCTGAAGCGGTGGATCGGGTAAAAAAATCCGGAATACCTGTCATTGCCCTGAATATGGCAGGAAGTGTTGCAAAACATGCCGACCTTGTAGTCACCGATCCCATTCAGGCCGGGGTGTTTGCCGTGATGCATGTATCAACGATTGCAGTCTTTGATGTAAACCGCGTAAGGGGGAAAAAATTCTGAATATTTCATTAGAACGGGCATTAAATGTCCTGATGCATGATGGTCTTGTTGTCTATCCGACCGATACCCTGTACGGTCTGGGAGCTGATGCCCTGTCGGATGAGGCAATTCTGAAAGTATTTGAAGCAAAGGGCCGTGAATATCATAAACCAATATCGATTGCGGTTTCTGATCCTGACATGATAGGAGCGGTTGCGTATGTGGATGAGATAGCAGAACAGTTCATAGAAGAATTCCTGCCCGGGCCGGTCACTCTCATTCTTCCTGCACGAAATATCATTTCACCACGACTTACCGCCGGGACCAAAAAGATTGGTATCAGGTATCCGAATCATGAGGTAGCCCTTGAACTGATATCCCGGTTTGACACTCCCATAACGGCAACCAGTGCCAATCTTTCCGGCGGTCCTGACCCGGTCTCAATTGATCTGTGTAATGTGCCCCATGATTGTGCGGTAAATGTCGGCCCGCTCCCGGGAACTCCCTCAACCGTTGTTGATCTGGAGTTTCGGGAGATCGTCCGGGTAGGAGCAGATATAGAATCAGTTGCAGCATTTCTTGCAAAGTGGTCCTGATGAAAAATCCGGTTCGTCTTCGTGATTTTGTCAGGGATAAGAATGGGTGGTATTACGCAGTTGCTGCCTATGATAACGCTTCAACGGTTGGATCTGTCCTGCGATATATTCCTGACCCTGCCGGAGACCGGGTAGATGACAGGGGAATCCGGTACCGGAAGGTGGAGTTTGAAGAAGCATATCGTCTCATAGCAGAGCACCATCCAGACTGGACCGGTCTTGTCCACCGGATTCCGCATGATCAGATAACTGCGGTATTAAAGCCTGATGAAGAGATAGAAACCGTTGCATCGCACCATCCAAGGGTAGCCAAACTGGTAAAAGCCCTGCATCTTCCCCCCTGTACCTTTGGGGTAACTGGTTCTCTTCTCTGTGGACTTGGAGGGAAAAATTCTGATATTGATGGCGTTGTATACGGACCTGCCTTCAGACATGCCCAAAAGCAGCTGGTCAGATCCATTCAGAATGGGTCGGTTGAAGAGCTGAGTGAAGACCTCTGGAAGACCGTTTATAAAAAACGAAATCCTGATACGTCATATGAAGAATTTCTTCTCCATGAGAAGAGGAAATTAAACCGTGGCCAGGTGGACGGGACCTATTTTGACCTCCTGTATACTCGTTCCTATCATGACCTTCCTGGTTTTACCATGGAGAAAGGCACCATCCTTGGA
>CAYWHV010000642.1:0-1733 GCA_964458045.1 uncultured Methanospirillum sp. | reverse complement strand
GACCGGAAGCTGGCAGAGAGGCGGGATAAGTTACAGCTTATCAGGCTGGAAGCGTTTCTTACCCTTCTTGGCATGGTTGATTCAGATGAGAAGGATATTCTGAACTTCACGCTGGAAAAGAGTCTTTCTGTCAGTGACAGCCAGTATGCCTTTGTCGGCCTGATAACTCCGGATGAGTCAGAGATGGTAATCCATACCTGGTCGAAGGGTGCCATGGAAGTCTGCTCAGTTACTGAAAAGCCAATTCACTTTCCCATTCAGGAGGCAGGAATCTGGGGGGAGTGTATACGTAATCATGCTCCTTTTATCTGCAATGACTATGCCTGTTCACACCCGGCAAAACATGGATGTCCTGAGGGTCATGTCCCGATTACCCGGTTCCTGGGGGTTCCCATTTGGGATGGCGAGACCATTGTTGCTATTCTTGCCGTTGCAAATAAATCAGGTGAATATGACAATGAAGATATCAACACTCTCCTCACCCTTGGAAATATTATGTGGGAGATGATCCACCGGGGCCGGGTGAGAGATGAACTGATACAGGCAAGCAGATACAACCGGACTTTGATTGAAACAAGTCCTGATCCTCTGGTAACAATCGGGAAGGACGGGAAGATTACGGATGTCAATTCTGCCACAGAAAAAGTTACCGGATATTTCCGGACTGAACTCGTCGGGACTGATTTTTCAGAATACTTTACCGATCCTGAAGAAGCCAGGGCCGGGTATCTGATGGTATTTGAAAAGGGCCAGATACGTGATTATCCTCTTGCAATCCGGAAAAAAGATGGAACTATTACTGATGTGCTCTACAATGCCTCTGTCTACCTGAATGAAATGGGTGAGATTGCCGGAGTATTTGCCACAGCACGGGATATCACTGAGCGAAAGAAGATCGAGAATAAACTGTACCAGCAGGAAGAGAGATATCGTCTTGCACTACAGGCAACCAATGATGTCATCTGGGATTTTGACGTCATAAACGATGCACAACGCTGGAATGAAGCAGGCATAGCAGTATTTGGATGGTCGGATATTGTGTTTGCTGATCAAACCGCTGCATGGTGGACTGACCGGGTCCATCCGGAAGACCGGGAGCGGATTGCAGAAGGATTTGATACAGCACTGGAAGATCCCACTTGCACAAACTGGCATGATGAGTACCGGTTCAGGAGATCTGACGGTGTATATGCATATGTAATGGACCGGGGCTGCATCCTTCGAAATCCTGAGGGAGTTGCCATCCGGATGATCGGTGCCATGCTTGATATCTCTGAGCGGAAGAAGGCAGAGGAAGCACTTTGGCATGCAAACCGTCAGATTAACCTCCTGACCAGTATTACCCGCCATGATATCATCAATAAAACCACAGTCATCTTTAACTCGCTGGGTGTTGCCGAGATGGACATTTCGGAGCCTTCCTTGCTGCATCAGATTGATGTTATCAAATCGGCAACAAAGGCAATAAAAAGCCAGATTGAGTTTACCCGGGTATACCAGAACCTGGGCACTCATGAACCACAATGGTGCCGGCTTGAAACCCTCCGGCTGTCTATCCCGATTAACGTTGAGTATACATCAGAGACCGGAGATTATGAGGTCTATGCAGATCCCATGTTCACCCAGGTATTCAGTAACCTTCTTGATAATTCTCTCCGGCATGGGGAGCGGGTAACCAGGATCATGCTCACAACCCATCTGAAGGAAGATTCCCTCATTATCAGGTGGGAGGA
>CAYWHV010000641.1:0-1736 GCA_964458045.1 uncultured Methanospirillum sp. | reverse complement strand
AAGGTGAGGTTTTTAGCTATCCTCTGGGATTATTAGGTATTCTCTTTGAAGATTTACCCGAAATTCAGATAATAATCTTATGCTTAACTCTCTATATTAGATTTTTATTTTCATAGAGTGCGATTAATCCGTTTTCATCAAGTGTGCAGTCTACTAATTCACCAAACTCTTGTTTTGATAGATGAATCTGTTCTGCCATAATATTAAGGAGTTTGTCACTGATTTCCTTTTGCCCATGAGAAATCCACGTCCTAATGCCAGTATTTTGTCCTCTGTACACAAATGTCAGTTTAATGTGTTTTGACATTTTAACTTGAAATCCTTTTTTCATAAGTCGGTGAAGAATAATCTGGTTTTTTCTGGACACAATCTGACTCCTCAGGAAAAGAGTTGGACATATTTTTTCTTCAGTTCAAGAGCAGGTCCCACCAGAGATTTTTCATCCGACTGAGTAAAATCTACCCAATTTTCCTCTAATTCAGCAATTATATCATTAATTCCCTCAGTAATATTGTTAGTGACAACTAACAGGCCGTATTCATGATTATACATGATAATGTCCCCATCATCAATTTCGATTGAGATATCCACTGGGTGGCTGAATTCACGAATAACTCCCTGAATCCTGGCATATAATAACGGAATATAAATGGGAGTCAGATTTACCAGTGTTTGTGATGTTAATCGTTCTATGAGTTCACTGTATGTTTCACGTGGATGTACTTTTAAATGAGAGAGACGATCTTTAACATTTGTTGCAATTTTTATTGATGTCATCGATGTCATACTACTATGTACCACCAGAGGAGTATGTATGGTGTCTGAATATGATATACTTAATTCCGTATCTGATGTAATTCAGATGAAATCAGAGAAATTTTAAAATCAGATTAGAAGATATTGTGATTAAAGAAGGAATATCCAAGAATCGATTGAGGATGATTTTTTGTGTTACAAGTTAAATCATGGTTTATAAACATCAATATTGAACGACCCTATGGTAACATTGACATCTTGTAGACCTGCCGAACGTTTTTGTTCTTTAGAGTGGTGATGATTAAAATAGAGTAACGGTTTTTATTGGAGATGTATCGATGATTTCTATAATCGGATTCTCATTCTGTTGTGATGACAATTAATAAATCCTGATCAAGTCATGACAGGCTGAAATCGTGCCTTATCTTCCTATTTCATATTTCAAATATTTTAAACCCGGTGTTACCTATGCAATATATCACAAACAGCCGGATATGTGCCTCAGGATATTCCTGTTTCAAGCCTTTTGCATACCCTTCTATCTGGATCGTATCCTCTCTCCTTAATTCAAAATCTTCAATTTTTACTTTCATTCGAGAAAATTCAGCATTCGAGAGGTATTTGAATTCGATAACCCATCGAAGACCGGCAAAACGTTCATGATATTTTCCCACAAATTCTAGATCAGATCTTCCTTCAGGATAAGATCGTTCAACGTTCCAGGTAAACCAGGTTGAGAGATATCTGCTACAAAGTTCAAAAAAAGTCGTGCGATAAAAATTTTCATTCACCGAAGTGAAGATTGCTTCAGGGAATTGCCTGATATAAAGTTCCCAATAATCTTTGAAGAGTTGTTCCAGGTTTGGATTATGAATGAACTTCTGCATCATGGATGCATACCGGGTAGATACATCGATATGAAGGAGTTCGTTATAGTATTCGGTAAAGATCTTTCTCATGGAAAGATTGGGAAGTTCCAG
>CAYWHV010000640.1:295-1736 GCA_964458045.1 uncultured Methanospirillum sp. | reverse complement strand
GGCTACCACTTCGCTTTTCGCATCATTCAGTCCTTTCACTGCCGTTTCAAAATTCATCTGCGCTCCGGCAAAAGCCTCTTCCAGTTCAGGCAATTCCTCTTTCTTCTCTCCGATAACCTTCCTGATGGCAGATATATCGTCGAGCCATTTAATGGCCTCGCCAATGGTTTGAAGTTCCCTGTCCATGCGATTCTTTTCTTCGGAAAGAAGGGCAATTTTTTCCTGTTTTTCACCAATCTCGGCATCCGTGAGCAGCCTGATCTGTTCCAGGGCAATATTTATGTTCTTTAGTTTCTGTTCCTCTTCTCTTTGTTTCTGAAAAACCTTTTCCGAAATAATTCCATAAATTTCCGTTCCGGTGATTTGCTCAAGAAGCTCCCCTTTTTCATTTTGTTTTGCCTTCAGAAAAGCAGCAAAGCTCCCCTGAGCCAGCATCATCACCTTTGTAAACTGTTCAAAGGTCAGACCTACAATATTGACAATCTCAGTATCGCAAGTCCGCACCTGATCGGCAATAATCCGGTCTTCCGAGTCTGCAATACTTCTTTTTACCGGTTTTAAATTGTTGGTACGGGTTCGCTCCTGGCTCCATGATGACTTCCAGATCCGACCATTCACTTCAAAAA
The DNA here is from genome assembly GCA_964458045.1 of uncultured Methanospirillum sp. GTDB lineage: Archaea > Halobacteriota > Methanomicrobia > Methanomicrobiales > Methanospirillaceae > Methanospirillum. Next base: position 1,110 of record CAYWHV010000640.1, on the reverse strand, counting down.
CCACTTCGGAGTAGCTGTCTTTCTCGCCCCTTGTCATCACAGGATTATCGCCGCCGGTAATATCAACCCTAGGTGTTTTTCCGTAAAGTGCAATCGAAATTGCATCCAGAATCGAGCTTTTGCCGGAACCTGTTTTTCCAGTTATGGCAAACAGTCCGTCGTTGGTGAAATCCGAAGATGTAAAATCTATTTCATTCTCACCCTCAAGGGAATTTATATTTTTGAATCTAAGTCTTAAAATCCTCATATTAAACTAATTAGTGTCATTAATCTCATTCAGAATCTGCTGATAAAGTCCACGCAACATGGTTTTCGACTCTTCGGTAAAATCATTTTTACTAAGCAACTTCTCAAATACCTCCGTTTCATTGAGCGTATCAAGCGACTCCGCATGATCTTCTGTAGTCAACAACTGTTCCAAATGTGGTTTATTCTGGAGTCTCAGCACCTCGATTTTCGTATTCTCAACCAGCTCATTCACCCAAGTTGAGAAATCGGGAAAAATATCCCGCCCATCATAAACAACCTCCGTCCAAACCGATTCATCAAGTTTTTTCAGCTCATTTAAGCGGCTCTCAATCTGCTGTTTATCTCCTCTGATGGATTCAAGCCGCTGAAACAGCGGAACATCCACCGGGGTTATGGTTGGCTCTGAGCCAAACTCGCCGATAAAAACTTTTTTCTCCTGTCCGACTTCGCCAAACCCCATGGGAATGGGCGATCCGCAATAGCGAATGTGTTCTTTTATAACTGACGGAATATGGTAATGGCCAAGGGCTACATAATCAAATACAGTCGGAAAAATATCGTTGCCA
>CAYWHV010000640.1:0-285 GCA_964458045.1 uncultured Methanospirillum sp. | reverse complement strand
TCCCCCCTCATCATCACTCCTTTGACCGCCCATCACCGACAGATGCCCGGTGGCAACAATAGGAATATCAGCTTGCAGCTCCTGCCTTTTCTTTTCAGCAAGTTCAGCTATCTCCTGATAATGCTTTATGATACTTTCATTAATTTTTACCGAACGGTCGCTGTAGCTCATTCCCTCCGCAAATCGGCTGATATCTCTCTCGCGGAGAAACGGAACCGCACAAACGATAAGAGCCGAAGCGCCATGCTCATCGTTCAGAACCAGAATCTCATTTTCGATATTCTC
>CAYWHV010000639.1:0-1740 GCA_964458045.1 uncultured Methanospirillum sp. | reverse complement strand
TTTCATAAAAAAGGTCTATTTTAGATACATAATTAATAGAATATGTAATAATATTGTGATATAATAATGGAGGTATTCTAAGTGGGCATATTCAGAAGAATTAAAAGTTTATTTGGAGGTTTTTTTGGGGTAGTGACCAATAAGGTTGAGAAGGGTAACCCGGAATTACTTATAGCCGATGCGGAAATGAGAATACATAAGAGCCGTAAAGCAGCTGAAAAACAGCTCGTAGAAATACAGACATGGGCTGAAATGGTTCGCATTGATATGCGAGAGGCTGAAAAAAGGCTAAGGGATGTGCAGGATAAGATAGCCGGTATGGACCAGTCTGATTTCTGGGTCGTTAAAATTGCATCAGACGGATCTATTGAATGGAAGAAGTGCCTGGGTGGATCTGACGAGGATGAAGCATTTGATATTATACAGACTTCAGACGGAGGATATCTTGTTGTCGGATATACTGCAAGTGATGACATACCCGGCTCTGGGAAGAAAGGAGGATCTGATAACAGTGATTTCTTCGCGGTTAAACTGACTGCAGATGGCAGCATCAGCTGGAACAAATGCTATGGAGGAACTGATTCAGAAATTGCCCGGCATGTCCTTCAGACCTCTGATGGGGGGTATATAATTGCTGGTTATACCTACAGCAATGATGGTGATGTAACGGGGAAAATCGCGGGCTCTATGAATGCAGATTACTGGGTCATTAAAATTGATGGATCCGGCACTCTTACCTGGGCAAAATGTTACGGTGGAAGTAGCGACGATTATGGCGAAGCGGTCTCCCTGCTTTCCGACGGTTACCTGGTCACCGGCAATTCGATGAGTACGGATGGTCAGGCAATCGGGAATCATGGGTTAAATGATTTCCTGGTAATGAAGATTGATGCATCAGGGAATGTGGTATGGTCAACATGTTATGGGGGGTCCTTTGATGATGCCGGGTATGATATCATATCGCTTCCTGATGGTGGGGGAATTGCCTTTGGTCTGACCGGATCTTCGGATGGCCAGGTTACCGGGAATCATGGGGAAGATGATTTCTGGGCTGTTCGGTTTGATGCATCAGGAAATATTGTCTGGCAGAAGTGTTATGGTGGTTCTGATACCGAGCAGGGATTTGAGATTGTCCAGTCACCCGTAACCGGCAGGTTCCTGATGGTCGGGACTTCTCAGAGCTCTGATGGTGACCTTTCCGGGAATTATGGCCTTATCGATATCTGGGTGGTTGAAACTGATCTGAATGGAAATCTTATCTGGCAGAAAAATATTGGTGGGTCGCAGAATGATTATGGAAATTCACTGAGTCTGCCATCATTTGGGAACGTAACCGTCGCCGGGTACACAGATAGTTCAGATCATGATGTCATCGGTCAGCATGGACTGTATGATATGTGGGTAGCGAACTTGCCCATTGATTCCATCTATTTCCCGGTAAATGCCACAGCAGATCCATGGACAATTGTATATCCAGCAGGGATTACTGAATATCCGGAGATGTCAGATCCTCTGTATGTAACCCAGGGAAAACGTGGTGCCATCCTTGAAGATGTTCAGGTGGATGAGGTTTCACAGGGGAACATCACGCATTTCACATTTACTGACATCAATGATACTCATTCGATTGAAGCAACTGGAACACCGATACCTGGCCAAATTCATGTAAAGTTTACTATTACACCACAATCCGGAAGTGTTCCTCTTACTGTCGAGTTCAATGATACTTCGAAAGGCAAA
>CAYWHV010000638.1:0-1747 GCA_964458045.1 uncultured Methanospirillum sp. | reverse complement strand
ATTGGGGATGCGGAAATGGGATCGGGAAGAGGTGGTTGGGTATTAATGAAAAAAATGGTAATTCGTCCATCTTGGACTATCAGTGTAACTCACGGAGAGTCTTTCTCTGTATGATAATTGGAGGCATTCATACTGGTAACCATCATTTCCTTCTTTCTTTTTTGTGACTCTTTGAGGGCTGCTATGATATCCGGTAAAGTAATTTTCTTATCTGATATTGTCTTTTGGAGAACGTAGTGCTCATTCTTGAGATATTTGTAGATTATTGAGATGGCTGAAAGTTTTCAGGAAATGCTTACTGGTTTCGATCATGGCTACTAAATATCTTGAATGCGAACGATTATCAATCCGGGTGTTAGAGAATGGAGAGACGCGTTCCCTATGGGATCATGAATTATGCTGAAATGGTCCAGAAGAAGGGATATTTCATCGACAAAACCAGATATATTGTGCAGCTTGAGGGTGTGCAGAATCCTGTCTTTCTTCGCCCCCGTCGGTTTGGTAAGTCTCTCTTCTGCTCGATGCTCCAATATTATTATGACATAAGTGAGGCGAATCGTTTTGAGGAACTGTTCGGGCACACCTGGATTGGACGGAACCCAACATCGAATCATAACCAGTATATAGTTCTAAAATTTGATTTTTCTGTGATCCCCCTTTCTCAAAAAATTCATGAGATGGAGGAAAATTTTAACACATATTGCAATGGTATCCTATCAGATCTGCAGGTATCATATCCGAATATCATGGCAGAAGCTCCTGAAATTACAATTTCTGGTTCTGCATCACTCAACCTTGTAAGAAGGCTGAATTATATCAGGAATTCACAATCTCCTCAGATCTTTGTTATCATTGATGAGTATGACAACTTTGTCAATCAATATATTACCATTCACCAGGATCATCTCTATGAGGAGATCACTTCAGGGGATAGTTTTCTCCGTACATTCTTTAAGGTTCTCAAGGAAGGACGACAGACCGGTGCTGTTGCAAATATTTTTATCACTGGAGTGCTTCCCATTGCAATTGATGATCTGACCTCTAGCTATAACATTGCAACCTTTCTGACGCTTGACCCGAGCTTTGAGAATATGCTTGGCTTTACCCAGGCTGAAGTTACTGAGCTGGTTGATTCTATTTATAAGGATTATAATATCGATCCGATCACACGGGGGGAGGTGAATGATCTGGTGAAGAATCAGTATGACGGGTATCATTTTGTGAATCCTGATTCTGAAGCGGTATATAATCCAACCCTCCTTATGTATTTTATTCGCCAGCTCAGTGAATATAAAACCATTCCTGCTGATCTCTTTGATCTCAATATGAGAACTGATCTCGTTTGGATACAAAGACTTACCAGAGGCGATGAGAGAAATACCCGGGAGTTGGTCTGTCAGCTGACAACAGATGAATCAATCCCATTTAATCGAAAGGCACTCGTATCGCAATTTAATCTGCATGAATTCTTCGAACCTGCCTTTTATCCGGTCTCACTCTTTTACCTCGGCCTCCTCACTCGTAAGGATGAGTTTGATCTGACTGTTCCGAATCTCTCGATGAAAGAGATCGCTGTTGAGTACTTTAATGAGGTCTTCCGGATTGATCTAGGGCAGGAGAGATATAAGGCGATGATGCAGGGTTTTATCAGAAACCTGGATCTTTCTCAGCTCTTCTCAAATTACTGGCGTCTCTACGTAAGTCAGTTGCCAGAAGCAGTCTTTTCTCAGGTGAATGAGAATTTTTA
>CAYWHV010000637.1:0-1751 GCA_964458045.1 uncultured Methanospirillum sp. | reverse complement strand
GCGAGATTTGCCGGATAAAGAAGGCTGATCTTCCGTACGCCGAAACTCTTGACACACACCATAAGGACGGGGAACCAAAAAATAATGACAGGTTGAATCTGGAAATCCTCTGCACCTCCTGTCATTCGATAGTTCATCACCAACGGACTTACCGGGGCCATTTTCTTATGGGGAGGCAATATGACAATGATTGAAGCCGCCCTGAAATATCATGAAAAAGGGATGAGCGTTTTCCCCGTAAACCCAAACACGAAAAAGCCCTTGGTCGAGTGGAAGAAATATCAAACGGAACGCCCGACAATCGAGCAGGTTCATGCATGGTTTGACAGGACCAGCAACGGGATCGCCATTGTCACCGGGAAGATCAGTGACACGTTCGTTGTCGATTTTGATCGGTATAAACCAGGATTCTCAGAAGAAACCGCACTACAACTCATCCCCGATTCAATCCATGCCCCCACCGTCAAGACGATGAACAACGGCCAGCACATGTATTTCCGCAATCCAGAGATCAATGCCAGCATCATGGCGGGGATAGCACCCGGCATAGACTATCGGGGTGAGGGCGGGTATGTGGTAGCTCCTCCATCGAAAAGCATAACAGGAGCGGAATATACATGGGTTGTATCTCTTGATGAATGTGAGCGACCAGTATTACCTAATTCTTTTAAAGAAGCATTGCTTAATAAAGATAAAGTACAAAATATATTACGCGCGCGCGTAGCAAACGGCATGCCAAACGATGAAAATAGTCGTCAAATGTCGTCAATGTCGTCAACTGTCGTCAATTTATTCAATCAAGGTACCAGGGATCAAGATCTATTTCACATTGCAAACCTACTCGTCAAGGCCGGGTGTGAAGAACATTACCTCATGAAAGTGCTTGAAATTCTTGCCCTAAACTGCAATCCGCCTTTCCCGCTAAACGAAGCAAGGATCAAAATTCAGTCTGCAATTCAGAGAGCTGGGCGGCGTGGAGGAAATCTTGCGGCTGACGTTCGGGAGTGGGTTTTGTCGTCAAGTGGCGTCTTTTTGTCGTCAGATGTCGTCAACTGTCTACATTTGTCGTCAAGAGACGATCAGAAGAACGTAAGCAAAGCTTTGGAGCGCCTGAGGGCGGAAGGATTAATTGAGAAACACGGAAACAGAAGGGGGCAATTCCGGACACTTGACAAAGATGAGGAGGTTATTGACTACCTCCAAGCATCCACGGCCCCCTACATCCTGAGAATGCCTCTTGGTATCCATGAGTGGGTGGCGATCCATCCCGGAAATGTGATCGTGGTCGCTGGGGAGAGCAACGCCGGGAAATCCGCCCTCTGTCTCAATATCGCGAAAATGAACTGTTACGATCACCAGGTGAATTACATGAGCAGCGAGATGCAGGACGGCGCCGAGCTGCGGATCAGACTGGAGAAGTTCGGGGAGCCATTGGAAAACTGGAAGAGAATCAAATTCACCTTCCGAACAGACAATTTCCCGGACAGGGTTGATCCGGAAGGACTGAACATCATCGACTATCTGGACGAGGGGACTGATGCTGAAGCCTACAAAATGCCGATGAGGATACGGCAGATTGCTGACAGGCTCAAAAGCGGGGTGATCGTGATCGCATTGCAGAAAGATCCCAACAAGGGGCTCGGGTTTGGAGGATCAGGAACCCTGAACCGTTCCCGCCTCTACCTCACGATGACAAGGCAGGGGGTTTTGACGATCCAGAAGGCGAAGATATGGAGAAACGATAAAATTAA
>CAYWHV010000636.1:0-1760 GCA_964458045.1 uncultured Methanospirillum sp. | reverse complement strand
GGCAGGTGAGCGTCCGATGCTCTGTGATCTGATGGTCGGGGATGAGGTCGATGTACTCCTTGATGAGTGGTATTCAGATCTCTATTCACCGTCACCAACCGTTCCCGGGGCCTATGAAGTCATTGATTTCTTCCCGCATATCGGAGAAGCAGGGAAATGGATCATGAGCACATCAGCACGGCTTGTTGATGAAAAAGGAGTGACCATTGGGGCAATTGAGACCTTTGAGGACTTTTCAACCCAGAAAGCAACGGAAGAAGCCATTCGTATCAGCGAGGAACGGTTCAAGATTGCATCCCACATCGCAACCGACCTTATCTTTGAATATGACCAGAAATCAGACCAGATATTATGGTTTGGTGATATCGAGAAATGGCTGGGTCTGGAGTCCGCAGCCAGGGTCAGTTCCCTGACCGGATGGACGACGCTGATCCATGAAGAGGATATCGGGAGGGTAAAAGGTGCCTTTATCCACCATATCCTGACCGGAGATCCGATAACTGAGGAGCTGCGGATTAAGCATCGGAACGGTCAGTATCAGACCTGGATAATCAAGGCAACCGCTCTGTACAATGCCAGTTTCCAGCAGATCAAGACCGTCGGCATCGTGTCAGATATCAGCGAGATGCGGGCCAACGAGGAAGCAAAGAGGAAGGCTCTCATCGCCATAGAAAAATATATCGAGCAGTTTGCAATCCTGAATGATCACATCCGAAATCCCCTGCAGATTATTGCCGGATACAATGATCTACAGGGCGGGGAATATGCTGATAACATTGCAAGCCAGATAGCCCAGGTTAACCGGATCGTCGATCAACTGGACAAAGGGTGGATAGAGTCAGAGAGTATCAGGGATTTCCTCCGGCGTCACTATGGCATTACTGTTAAGGATTCACAAAAATAAAAAACCGGGGCGGTTATGGGAACTCAAGAGTCAGGGTGATCGGGCAGTGATCTGATCCCATGATATCATTTCTGATTCCTGCACCGGTAATGAACGGTTTTACTGCATTATTGACGAAGAAATAATCGATCCTCCAGCCGACATTTCGTGACCTGGCCCTGGTTTGATAGTCCCACCAGCTGTACTGGTTCCCTTCATTTGAAAACAGCCTGAAACTGTCATGAAAGCCGGCAGCAATGACCCGGTCAATCCATTCACGTTCTATTGACAGAAAACCTGATACCTGCTCATTTTCTTTTGGCCGTGCAAGGTCAATGGGGGTATGAGCAGTATTTACGTCACCACAGAAGATGATCCGCTCACCGGCGGCATCCATGGCCTTTATTTTTTCAAGGAATGCATCATAAAACCTGAGTTTGAATGTCAGCCGTTCATCAGAGGCTCCGCCGTTTGGGAAGTAGACATTCATCAGGACGAACTCAGGAAACCGGGCGGTTATGATCCGACCTTCAGTATCAAACTCGGGAGAGAGGCCACCCAGCTCAACCGATTCCGGTTCGGTTCTGGAGTACATCGCAACACCGCTGTATCCTTTCCGCTCAGCCGGGTTGATATAGAAAAAGTATCCGGGGATCCGGGTAATGTCTGGTTTTAAGGAGTGTGCATCTGCTTTTGTCTCCTGCAGGCAGAGAATGTCGAGATCCTCATGGGTCAGCAGTCCGGGGAACATGACTCCGGGGAGTACCTCTTTACTGCTGACGGCCCTGAGCCCGTTTACATTCCAGGAGGAGAGTGTATATTTTGTCATATTGATTACCCGATTCCAAACCGCCGGAGAGCAATCAGGCTGTTATGG
>CAYWHV010000635.1:0-1765 GCA_964458045.1 uncultured Methanospirillum sp. | reverse complement strand
GCCCCATTACTTTTAACTTTTCTGCAACAATATGAAGGAAATCAACCGGTTCAATACCAAATTCCTGTGCTATTTCATCTAATGAAGGTACTGGATCCAGACTTGCAAGCGGCGCCATTATTGCCCATTCCAGAAGTTGTATATCTCGTTTTCTAATTGCAGTAGCCTGAATAGTTACCTTCTTTAAGGGTAGTGATATCTCTGCCTCCTTTAGCAAGAGTGGTAACCTTCCTATTTTATTCATTGATGTCATACCCCCGCACGTAATTACTTCCATTAACACGATCTTTCCCCGTTTCAATCAAAAATTTATATGGTTTTTTTCTTTCTTTTCGATAGCCAAAATTAACATCAACGGGAACATCATTAAAAACATCTACCGATCCAACTACAATAAGCATCGACTGAGCACGGGAAAATGCAACATTGATTCGCCTGAATTCCTTTACAAAAGTAGTTGGTTTTCGTTGTCCATTTTTCTTTTCGGGTGAAGAAACAAGACTTGTAATAACAATAGGACGCTCCATTCCCTGAAACTGATCAACGGTTCCCACTCTAAGATTTAGATTGTTCACGCTCCCATTTTGTCTTAGAGAGTCAATCATCTGCTTTAATTTCCTTACCTGACCCGCATAAAAAGATATTACTGCAATATCTCTATTCTTATTTTCTGATCCACTTATTTGCTTATTCATCGAACATAGTATTTTTCTGATAACTTCAACTTCATATTGATTAAATCTTGAGTTGAATTTACCCTCTTCTTTATTCTCGAAGTTATCAATTAATTTATTTTGCACACGCCTTTGCGAAGTATCAATCCAGACAGTATGTGTATTTTTAGATGTGAGAACCTGGTTATCTCCAACAAGAACATAAGGATGCTGCCGTTCATTGTCAGGATTGATCATTCCACAGGTTAACTGATAATCCGGTGGATAAAATTGATTAATGAGATTCATAATGGTTGGATGCATTCGGTATTGTTCTGTGAGCCTTGATTTTAGTGCATCTCCTGCATTGATAAACATCTCCTCAAAATATGATGAAGTAACCAATTTTTCAAATTTTTTGAACCGTAACTTTATCGAATCATCATCATCAGTTTCGGAGAGTGGTAATTCATCCTCTCTCAGCCGAAATAATGGAGGTAGCTGATGATGGTCGCCCACCAATACAATCTGCTTTCCAAGGAGCATTGGCATGAGGAGTTCCGGCGGTGTTGCCTTTGAGACTTCATCTATAATTACGAGATCAAATTCTCTTCCATTCCAGAAGTGCCATTTGCCAGTCTCCGTGCAGGTTGCTCCCACAACATTTGCAAAGGCGATATATGTATCTTTTATTGAGTCATAGTCAGCATGTGAAGAGTTATCAATTTTTTTTATCAGTTCGATCTGAAGCTTATGCCAACGTTTTGTTTTTTCCAAGACAGATTTATAGCGTTCCCTCAGAGATTCTAGATCTGCTCTTCTTTTCAGAATGTATGCATTAAAGAAAGCAGTGAAATCTTTTTCGATTTCAGATTCAATATCAACATTAGTATCAGAAAGATTTTGATTGTATGTTACCTGATACTTCTTTATTTTTTGGAATAATCGTATAATCTGATTTTTATTTTCATCTCTTTTTTTCATCGTCTCATTCAGATCACTCTCCAGCTTCTGAGATTCTTTATTTTGTTTCGCTGACTTTTTTTGAAGTTCCAGGGATATTTCATTGAATCGATTTTTTGAGGTGAGCAGTTCTTCATTTTTTCTCTGTA
>CAYWHV010000634.1:0-1775 GCA_964458045.1 uncultured Methanospirillum sp. | reverse complement strand
AGATCATGAAAGGTATCATATCGACTTAGAACTGCTACAATAAATGATGTATCGATAAAAGCGTGTTTGGTCATTTGTCATTTCCCTGCTTCGGAGTCCCGTACAGATAATGATCATGTTCAACTGACCAATCAGGGGGTCCTTCAACCTCACCAGCATGTTTTAAGAGAAAGTTAATCGGTCCCTTTTTTGCGTCATGATCGATCTCTTCGATAGTAATTAGATATTCTGTATTTGCTTTTAAGTCAATAGTATCAACAGGATGAAATGTTAATCCGTCAAATGTCGCTTTGATTGTCTTTGTTGTCATTTTATGTCCCTTCGAGGTTATCTAAACAGATTATGATAATATTAATTTATTTTCTTGGAATGAATCATCATCCTTATCCGTATTACTTTCGCTACCTTCGGAATATCATCTGAAATATAAATCAGCATCAAGAAATATCAGACTTCGCCTGAAGTAATGGGTAAATGCTTCTGAAAGGTATTGAGCCATGTGATAACTGATGAATAATTTATCAAGCAAACGCTGTTCACATCTCATTGTTTGTAAGTTCATGTGAGTATACTACATTAGACACATTCATCTTTCGAGAGTTGGAGTAAATTGATGGCAACACCACCTCAATAATGTTTTTTCATGTCTTTCAATTTACCTTTTGGTTTTTATAAGTTCTTATTAGAGAACAGGGGTTTGAAGAATTCATATCATTCACAACGAAATCAGCGAAGCTCCACTGTAGCACATATGCTAATAATGAAGCAAAAATTTTAATCTGTGAGTAAGATATTCAAAGTTATCTCGTTCAGATGGTATTTCTTCCCCATGAGCGGTCAGGCTTTCAAGATATAACTCTATAGCCTCTTTGGCATTTCCTATAGCCTCATCCAGAGTATCTCCCCATGTTACACAGCCTGGAAGGAGTGGGACAGTTACCGTGAATCCCCCTTCCGGTTCTCTCCTAAGGAGTATCTGATATTGAATCTGATTCATAGATGTACTTGAGAGTATGGACATACTTCTGGAATAACTTTTGAGTCGCTATTTCGTTATTTGGTATTTCATTCCGTAACAAAATTCTTGTTAGAAAGGGTTGTGTCATTTTTAATATTGTGACAGGTCTGTAATCTAGTATAGTAACCCGGAGTTTCAGGAGATCTTTTCATACTGCCTCTCTGTCATTAACCGTCTGTCGTCAATGGGAGAAAGCCGACCCATTATCAGGATTGAGCGAAAGGGGAGACCCAACCGGGAACACTCTGCAAATCCCGTGACCATCGGGCAATTACGATGAATTCGAGTTAGCGTTGGACCATTCCTAACATTATTGATGTCACCTGGCTGGGGAAATAGACCGGTACTTATGTGGGGAGATCTCATGTCTGTAATAGTGATGCGATCACCTGGCAGGATCCGGGAGATCACTTCTGGATGCATAAGATCTGTTATTCCCAGCTCAGCGAATCAGAGGTGACCACATAATCACCCCGCCGGCTGTGGACCGGTCTCCCATCATTCGGACTATCTACTGTACCCATATGCTTGGGCAATGCCCGCTACACCACTGGCAGATAAACTGCCGGGCCTTCATGTGGTATTCCTGGGTGAGGAGGCTAGCATACGGAGGATCTGCAATCAACTATCCCTCATCGTTCCAAAATCAAAAAAATCTTAACGCCTAGTTAATTTATTGCCCACTCCGCCAGAGGAACATATCGTATCTGAACACCACCCACCATCTCAGTACCCTCTTCTTCTAGGGTAATAATTA
>CAYWHV010000633.1:0-1778 GCA_964458045.1 uncultured Methanospirillum sp. | reverse complement strand
GCAGGAGTCGGAATTCTGATCTACGGAATAATTATTATGGGAGAATCACTCCAGATAATTGCAGGAGACAGGCTGAGAAAACTGATCGGATCCCTCACCGGAACCCCATTAAAAGGTTTGCTTCTCGGTACGGCGGTAACAAGCATTCTTCAAAGCAGCAGCGCAACAACAGTCATGGTAGTAAGCTTCGTAGACGTGGGTTTTATGAGTCTTACTCAGGCTATAGGTGTAATTCTCGGAGCAAATATAGGTACAACAGTTACGGCCCAGTTGATAGCGTTTAAAGTAACAGATCTGGCTTATGTTTGTGCGATGGTCGGGGCCGCTCTCTGTATTTTATGTCAAAAGAAGAGGCACAGGCAGATAGGTGTCGGGCTGATAGGCTTCGGTCTGCTTTTTATTGGGATGGAGATGATGCAGGAACCTCTCTCCTTTCTCAAACAGCGGCCCGAGATCGTTACTGTATTCGGAGATCATCTCTTCCTTGCTTTTCTTTCAGGTCTTGCTATCACGCTGCTGGTCCAGTCCAGCTCCGCAACTGTAGGTCTTACGATGGCAATAGCTTCTCAGGGAATAGTTCCGCTCCAGACCGCGATAGCGATCATTCTTGGTGACAATATCGGTACGACTATCACCGCAGTCCTTGCATCGCTTGGGGCAAACAGATCAGCAAAGCAGGCAGCTGCGGCTCACGTAATGATCAAAGTGCTTGGAACGGTAGTAATAATGATGATCCTGCCTTTCTACACCTCTCTTATAGAGATCACTGCAACTGACATATCCAGACAGGTGGCAAACGCCCACACGATCTTCAACGTGATAATCGCATTAATGTTCCTGCCCTTTGTGACCCAGTACTCAAAGTTCATCAGAAAACTTCTCCCGGATGACAAGAATGAGAAGGTGCTTGGGGCCTTGTTCCTTAACAGGACTCTCATCACTGCATCCCGGGCCGCTGCTGTTGACGCAGTGCGCAAGGAGATGATACGCCTGGGGATATCCGCACTAAGGATGATTGAGGCATGCCGGACCATGTTCCTCTCTGACAATGAAAAGCTTGTTGCAGAGATAGACAGGATGGAACGAAACGTGAACGAAATAACGCACGATATCGTAAGATATGGTACAGAAGTTGGCCAGGCCGGTCTCTCTTCGGACCTTTCAATGATCCTAAATTCATGCATAAGCGGTGTGGGGGATATCGAAAGGATAGGGGACCACGCGACCAACCTGGTAGAGATGTATCAATTCCTGCAGGATCATAAGCTGAAATTCTCCCCAAAGGCGCTTGAAGAGTGCAAGGAGATGTTCGATCTCGTTATCTCGGCTGTCGCAAAAAGCGTACAGGCTTTGGAGGATGAAAATCCTAAGATCGCCCAGGAAGTGCTTGATCTCGAAGACAGGATAGATTACATGGAGAAGACGCTCCGGGCAAGGCACATCGCCAGGCTCAATGCCGGGGGCTGCAGTCCTGATGCCGGTGTGATCTTTATTGATATCCTAAGCAACCTTGAACGAGTGGGCGATCACGCGCACAACATAGCCATGGTCGTCTTCGACATTGAAAGCATGCACAGCCGCGGGGCATGATCATATAAGTCCCGGCAGGTATGAGAGTGTAGTTGTATGCCCTTATTTACGGTTTTAATGAATTTTTGAAGTTATCTAATCAAAGAGGTGTATCTCCGTATGGACTACAGATTGGTATTTTTGGGCCTGGTCCAGGGTCTCACGGAATTTCTCCCGGTAAGTAGCTCCGGACATCTTGCTCTTGCGCA
>CAYWHV010000632.1:0-1780 GCA_964458045.1 uncultured Methanospirillum sp. | reverse complement strand
CAGGACCAGAGGAATTATTTGAATTTGGAGAGAAACTGAACAGGTGGATGGAAACTGACCCGGATCTTGAATCAATGAGAAGAGTTTTTTGGTGGTGTAACTTCATGCTTACCTCATTTAAATCAGAAATTTAGACTTTTTGCAATTTATATAGCGATTTTCAGAGAAAATAAGAGATTTTTGATCCGGAAGAATATTAGAGGAGATACAAATTTTTTTACCATATCTATATAATATCTCTAATCAATTGTTATGCGAAAAGGAGAGATTCATGGTCACAGAAGCGGTGAAACAAGTAATTGGAGTCTTTTATCCAATTCAGGATCAAGAAGAGGCTATTTCAACTATTGTTTTTGAATGGCTTGATATCAGAATATCCCGGATGGAAGAACGTATCCGGATGCTGGAGCGGAAATACGGAATGACCTATGAAGAATTTGACACGAAAATTAAAACACAGGGAGCCCGATATGAAGAGGAAGATGACTGGATTGACTGGGGTGATTCTATTGATCTGGTTCAGAGTCTTTTAAAAATCCGGAGAGATGCCTTATATCAGTTATCGAAACAATAAATTTCTGTAAAAACCATAGTGTTGTTCAGAACGTTATTGTTAAAGAGATTATCCAATTGTTTGATGATGAGAAATTATATGCCATAGTGTACCTTTCGGATAATTCTCTCCTCTACATTCGCGAACGCTATCATAACAGCATTCTCATCAAATATTCATATCATTATGTTTCTCCTGTAGGTGTTCACCGCTGGGATAATGTTCCACATCATATGTCGATACCATCCTTTCCATACCACTATCATGACCATGACCATATCAAAGAATCAGAACCAATGAACATTATTAGAGTTATTAAAGAGATTGAAAGAATTAATTCTCATATTATAGAGTGATTGTATGAGGAATACCTGATAATACTTTTTTATTTTTTTATAACCTTCCTCTTTGGAAGAACCCAGATAATGGTATCCTTTGAGGGCCGGACAATGGACAATCTAGTTATTATCCTTATTCTCTTCAAGGATGAAATCTAACAAAATGTATGAGATTAACAGTTTCCTGCACATATAGGCATTTATAAAAAGAAAAGGGAACCTCGATACTGTCATCACTTAACAGGCCCTCTGATTATGCTATCGCGGCATTATTCTCGTCTTATGTGGAATTCAAATGATATGATTCTTATTTTGACAGATTGGCTATAAAGAATATACTGGTCACCAGAACTAAGCATTCATTCATTGAATTTACGGGTGTATTCCCACCGGAGAGGAGAGATCTGTTTTATGTGTTCCGATAAGGAAACTGAGGGATACATCTGCTAAACTTATCAGAGTGAATAAAAACATTATATCCAGATCAGAGTCCTTAATAGAGCATCCAGAGAAACATACAGTATTAGTATTGAGCGGCCGATATGCATGGCAGTTGATGATGAGCATCCAACAAATAAAACTATAAAAGAGATAGAGGCAGGAAGAGTTAGAACTCCCAGAGTTATTGCTACAGAAGGAATGAGTCTATCAGATATTCTATCTCATTATGAACCAAATGTGGATCTTGCCATGAATATTAAAAAAACTTCAGAAGAGATGCGTTCCAGCACTATGCGTGAGGTTTTTCCCTGAAGGTTACTGGATACCTCATTTCGGGTATGGATTTAGTGGTGGCTTTGCCACCATCCTGATCAATCTGATATTTTGAGGATACCGTTCCAGGGAGGGACCATGTTAGCTGAAAGAGTAAACAAATGGATTGCTGAAT
>CAYWHV010000631.1:0-1781 GCA_964458045.1 uncultured Methanospirillum sp. | reverse complement strand
CTCATTTTATTGTGGGAAAGTCGATGAGGAAGAGGGCTATAAAAGAAAAATATGTATTGATGCTCTCAAGGCTCTCCATAGTGATGAATGGAAAGAGAGTGATATCGGTACAGGGAAAATCATCAATTTTGTAAAGCAAGCTGTAGATATTAAGGACAATAACCTGGTCAGATGGAATATTAAAAAACCTGATAGTGATACCGCGAAAAATTCATTAAATAACAAAATCTTTTTAAACCCAGATAAAAGTAAGGGGTTCGAAAAAGTAATCTTTCAACTCTACACGAATAAAATTGATGATGGGATGGCTTTTGATATCATCCGAGACCTAGCCGGGTTTTTTAATTATGTTGCATATCTCTTTTTCATTAAAGTTCCGGAAAAAGATCTCCCTATCTCCCCTGAAAATTTTGACAATATCTTCAAGAAATTCGGACTTGATTTTAAGACGGATATGAAATGCTCCTGGTCTAATTATCAACAATATTTAGACATCATAGGTCAAGTCCAGGTAAAATTACAAGATAAAGGAATAGACTTGGTCACCCTATTGGATGCTCATACCTTTTGTTGGATGCTGAAGGAGATTGAGAACATTGATGAGAAAAAATTCTGCTCATCTCTGCTGAATCCAGGTAAGGTATATTCTCGAAAGGAACTAATGGATTTATTCTCGATAACTGATTCTTCCATCAACAATGATATCTATCCCGTGTCCGGGTTTTCGACCATAATGCTCTTTGTTACTGAAAATAGAGATTCGGGGAACAATACCTATCATGATTATTATGACGGCGAGGTCCTCTATTTTGATGGACAAACCAAGGGGGGGACAGACAAACATATCATAAACCATGCTAAAGATACCAAAGAGATTCTTGTTTTTTACCGGAAGAATAAAAAGCAATATCCGGATTATGGATTCGAATATCTAGGCAAATTTGAATATTTATCTCATTCTGGGTCAAATCCCACAAAGTTTCAATTAGGGGCTATTTGCACGTTACCGAATTGTGGTCAATTATCCTCTTTTGAATATCCGGAGATAAATGATCTCGAACCTGCTACTGGCACTGAGGGAAAAAAATACAGGAAATATGTCAGTCAAATTGAACGAAATCCCCAGTTGCGAAAAAAAGCCCTTCAATATCATGGTGCTACATGCAAGGCGTGTGGAATCGATTACTCAACAATATATGGAGATATGAAAGAACGGATTATTGAAGTTCACCACATTATCCCGTTACATCATCACAAAGGGGAAGTTGAGATTAATCCCTATGTTGATCTTATACCGCTATGTGCCAACTGTCATACACTTATTCATAAGGTAAGTGATGGATCAATGCCCATAGATGAATTTAAGAGATTGATTGCAGATTGTGAATTGCAACAAAAATAATTCTTTTTATCATTCAGGAATTCTTGAAATATTGGGGTTCATCGTCGATAAGTGTTTTATAAAGATTCATTGAAAACAAGCTTCTCTTTCTCACCGCGTCAATTGGCTGGGGATTTACGAACGTGGTTGATAATATTCCAAAGTCACCTGTCAAGAGTCAAGTATGCAACCAGACGCCCCCCATTCTCTCCCCCTCCCCGGTTCAGCATAACAAAAATCAACTGATTATTCACCGGCATACATCACCCCCACCCTCAGTCCTCACCCCACATCAACCCACTTCGTATGCGTCCCCCCTCTCTCCCCCGTACCATCTCCCCGGACATATAAACCACCCCTGCGGCACGAAGAGCGCAGGAAAACCCGAAATAAGACACAT
>CAYWHV010000630.1:0-1789 GCA_964458045.1 uncultured Methanospirillum sp. | reverse complement strand
TCAATAAGCGTTGAGAAGACTTTCCTGATGATTGGGTCGGCAAACACCTCAAGGGAAGGAGATACATGGTTTTCAATCGTTATTGATCCAATGGTTATCTCCCGCTTTGCAGATTCGATGATGGAATAAATGACCTGCCACCCGGAGCTTGCAACTCCGAACTCTTCATACTCACGGGTAAACCCGATGGTTGCCTCAATCCGCTCTCCTGCCTCCTGTGCCTTGGTGATGAACTCGTGGGTTTTCTCCGGATCAGTATTTTCAAGGGCTAATTCATGGTAAAAGTAAATGGCGTTCAGAATATTGAGGATATCATGCCTGGTAAGCCCGGTAAGAAGCCTGAGTTTCTGGTTTGACTGACTGATGGCCTCTTCCATCTGTTTTCGTGAGGTAATATCTGAGAGCTGCTCAACGATGAGCTGTACGTTCCCATCATCATCAAGGATCGGGTTACTCCGGCAGATGAGATGGCGTTTTAATTCAGGAACATATTTTTCAACAGTAACTATCTTTTTATTTTCCAGTGCCTTTGACGTTGCACAGATCTCACAGGGTTTTGACCGCCCGATAAATGAGTAACAGGGTTTCCCGACTACATCTTCAGGAGACAGACCAAGAGTCTCATATCCTGCCCGGTTATATCGGATCATGGTATGATCCGGCTTTTGTATCCCGATAATATCCGGAATTCCATCCAGCATACCTTCAAGAAGCCGGTTTGAATTTTTCAGATCACGTTCTGCTTTCTTTCTGGATGTTACATCCCGGACGGTTGAGATCATCAGGTTGCTTAAGGGAATCGGGATGTTCACGGCACTGACATAGGTTGTTTCTTCCCCTTTCCGAATGATGGGAATATCCTCCCAGTGCATCTGTTTCATGTCCCCACTGGCACAGTCTGCAATCACCCGTTCTCGGATGCTGTTTCTGAACTCCGGGTCTTCATAGATGTAATCCCAGACTGAGTCAGGTTCTTGGAGTGCTTTCTCAGGTATCCGGTAAAATTTCAGGAAATTGGCATTATAGTACGTAAATTCAACATGGGGGGATACTGAATTGACTGCAACGCCGATGGGCAGATTATCAAGAACTGTCCTGATGTATGCCTCTTTTTTTCGTATCTCTTCTTCGGCTTGTTTTCGCTCGGTGATATCAAGAAGCATCCCGATAATACCCTGGATGTGATCATGCTGATCAAGGAGGGTTGCTTTTTTAAAGATGACATCATGCAGGGTTCCATCAGCATACTGCACCCTGGATTCATATGACTGCGTTTTTGGAGCGTCTAAGAGATCCTTGTCTTTTGCATAATAGGTGTCTGCCAGTTCCTTTGGTGCGATGTCATACACCGTCTTCCCAATGATCTCTTCTTTTGAAAGCCCGATATAATGCTCAAATGCGATATTACATCCGGTATACCTGCCTTTTTTATCCTTATAGAAGACCGGACTTGGGATGGTCTCAAGGAGCCGGTCAAGGAATAGTTTCTGGTTTTTTAGTTCAGAATGAGCTTTGACTTCCTCGGTGATATCGACGATATGGACCAGGTACCCGGAGAGCTGATGCTCGCCATGATACATCGGGGTTATCTGAACGCCTATGGAGATCACCCCGTTTCTGCTGGTTTGATAGATATTATCCTTTTGGATAAGATTAAAATCGAATTCTGTCCGATACTTGACGGTTTCTCCGGCTTTTAACCTCTCCATGCTCTTTTTTGGTATGTGCGGGTCGTTAAAAAGGGAAAAACCGCGAACGGCATCAGCAGAGTGCACTCCAAACAGTTCAC
>CAYWHV010000629.1:0-1791 GCA_964458045.1 uncultured Methanospirillum sp. | reverse complement strand
GTCATATGCTCACTCGGAGATTATGTCTTTTCCGTAATATGAAATCCGGGTTATCCATCTCTTGAAAAAATGGTGACCAGTAACTACCGAATGCTGATGGTCGGGATGATGTCGGGGGCTCAGGAATTATCATAAACCGACGAAAACATCTGTTTTTTTCACGAGCACTATCTCACTAATTAAGACATCGTACAACCCTTGTAATATTGATGACGAATCACGAACATTATCTGAACCGGATAACTCAGTACGACACGAACCTCTTTCGTATCCTTCCGAATGCAGATCTCTTCTTTTCCACATGTCTTTCATTCATTCCACACCAGAAGATCTCTATCATGGAACTTGGTTCAGGGACCGGTTATTTCACCGCACTCATGCTCAGCCAATATCCTGAATACCAAATCACCTGCATGGATAAATCTCCGGAGATGCTGGACCTAGCCAAAAGGAAAGAAGAAATTGCAGGGTGCACGTTCATCGAGGGTGACATCACCACCGGCCTCCCTGAAGGAACCTTTGACTGTATCGTATCAACACTCACCCTTCATCACATCTCAGATAATTCCCGGAAAAACCTCATTGATGGGATATATCAAAAACTAAATCCAGGAGGACTTTTCATATGCGGAGATGTTATGAGACCAGAAGAGGACTGGATTGAATCAATATACCGAAGCAGATGGGAGAACCATATGAGAAAGACCGGAATGCCTGAAGATCAGATTTGCGAGACAGTATCCGGAAGAGAGAAGGCATGGCCCCTTCTTGACACAAAACATGGTTTCTACAGAAAAATGAAAGCAGCAGGTTTTGCCCGTATACTTGCACCACTTCAGTATGATATGTTCGGAGTGTTTATTGGTTGGAAATAGCCAAACGTCGAATATTAACCGGATTCCCCTGAAAATACCGGGTATCAGAACTCTATCCCTTTCCTTGCTTTCACCCCTGTATCAAAATAATGTTTCACCTTTTTCATTTCAGTAACCAGGTCTGCTACTTCAATCAGCTCATGTGGTGCCTTTCTTCCGGTGAGAACCACTTCCACCCAGGGCTTTCTGGATCTGAGCATGGATAAAATCTCTTCGATAGTTATCAGCCGGTAAAAGACACTCAGGATTATCTCATCAAGGACAACCAGGTCAAAATATCCGGATGAAAGTACACTTTTGCCATGTGCAAATCCTAATCTGGCCTGTTTTCGGTCTTCTTCAGTTGGATCATTGATAATGAACTTCCCGGTCCCGTACTGTTCCATCACAAAGGTATCAAAGAGTAAGCAAAGCCCCATTTCAGCAGTCTCTGATCCTTTACAAAACTGGGCAAAATACACTGATCCTCCTGAGAGGAGAGTCCGAAGGGAAAGACCAAGTGCTGCAGTTGTTTTCCCTTTTCCGTTTCCACAATACACCTGAATGTATCCTTTTCTATCTTTGTCCATGCGCTTGTTTGTATCTTGTATAGCATTCTGTAGAATGATTAATCAGAATTACAATCGAAAAATTGGATAAAATAAAAATGAACTTTATGCAGGAGAGAGTTGTATCTCTTTTTCCTGTCCGATAGCCCAGATGATGAATTCATCAGGTGATGGAAAAGACGCAGCAGGATAGTCATTCTCAAGCCCTGTATCCGTTCCAAGCCGGACAACCTTTGACTCTTCAGTTGGGTGGTAACTGTACAGAACTTCAAATTCATTCTCTCTTCCATGAAGTTTTGAGATACCCATCTGGTTAAAACCCACGGCAAATTTCCATTCGTCCTCCATGATGTCAACAAAAACCCTGC
>CAYWHV010000628.1:0-1803 GCA_964458045.1 uncultured Methanospirillum sp. | reverse complement strand
TATGTGTCAGGTGATAAAACTATCAGCGAATCTTTTCCATGAAAACACGGTTTTTATCTCTCTTGCCTGGGCCAAAAACGGAACAACATTGAGGTTTTCAGCCATCTATCCAGTATTCACCTATACGAAAATGATAAACGAATTGGAAAAAGTAACTACTGGAAGAGATTACCAATAAAACTCATGAGGAACAGAAATTGAAGACGAAAAATAGCCTTGCCAGGATGGATACATGAACAGGCAAAGGAAGGATGTTCATGGTGCCGTGGCCAGGAGGAAGATTTTTTCAGAATGAACAGTTTCATGAGTCGTATCAGGAAGATATGGTATCTCAATGCATCTCCTCAACCATAAGGAAGCCACACATCCATATAGTACTTCTTCCCCACATGAGAGTGGGTATGAAGCAGATACTCTGGTGGCTTATTGCTGGATCAAAAGGAGGGATAAATCGAGCTCGCATAATCCGATTACTGCATGAGCGACCGTATAATGCCAACCAGATAACACAATTACTTCATCTTGATTACAAAACTATCCGGCATCATCTGGAGGTTATGAAGAAACATCAGGTGATTACACCGATGGAAGAAGGATATGGCACAATGTATTTCCTAACTGAGCAGATGGAAGCAAAATATGGCGAGTTTATGGAGATCTGGAGGCAGATTGAATCAGTTAATGATAAAGGGGTGAACTAAGAATATGGAAAGAAAAAATGTTATCTGGCTCATTCTTGTTTCGGTTATCATCACCGTCCTCATTAGTTTCATAATTCCAATTCTTTTTAGTGGACCACATAACGGACCAGAACAAAGTCCTGAACAATTAAGGCATGCACCTCTGGATCAACAACCTCCTCTGGAACCTGTTCATCACGAAATAATCCATTTAAAAACTTTAATATCATTCATTAACATAGGCCTGATTATTCCACTCTTATTTATCTATGCAGGCATATACCGCAAAATTCATAGCTCATTTACCCTTGGTTTGTTATCTGTAATTTTTGCTCTTGGAATGTACGCGATTACATCAAACCCTTTGCTTATAAGTCTCCTCGGCGGGTGGGTTGGAGATATTGGACTATTTCAGATAATTCCAGATCTGTGTGCAATGATTGCCCTGATTATCTTTATTCGGATAAGCCTTGAATGATCCTGATTTTGGTATAATTTGGGTGAAATATGGTATGATTCTGGCATGTGCTTATTTCGTTTCAGAATGATATGTTGAAATAAGGAGAAAAATGAGAGAGATTCTATTAATTTTCAGTTTAATCGTAATCTTCAGCATTATGATTACTGGTAATGTAATTGCTGATTCCAGTATGGTCGACCCGGTCACGGGAGGGAAACAATCGACATCACCATCAGGAGCTGTTACAACTACCAAATATCCCTATACCATCGTTGATACCGGTCAGACCGCCTGTTATAATGCTTCTAATCAGATTACTCCCCCCATACCAGGAGAAGCATTTTACGGTCAGGATGCTCAATTCGCAGGAAATAAAGCAACCTATCAGATCAGTAATGATGGCCAGACCGTTAAAGATAATACAACCGGTCTGACATGGCAGCGTTCTCCGGATACCAATGGAGATGGCATCATCACTTTAGACGATAAACTTACCTGGACCCAGGCACAAGCCTATCCCGCAACACTCAATGCTGCAAAATACGAAGGATACAGCGACTGGCGATTGCCCACGATCAAGGAACTTTATTCGCTTATACAGTTCACGGGAACCGACCAGAGCGGGATGACCGGCACAGATACCTCGGGACTGATACCATTCAT
>CAYWHV010000627.1:0-1807 GCA_964458045.1 uncultured Methanospirillum sp. | reverse complement strand
CAACGACGGACTCTGTTACCTATAAACCTTTTAATCGCAATGAGCTTTTTAAACCAGTAGCCTTTGCCTGGAATTTTACCGGAGATATAGTAAAGACTGTTTTTATCGGAACCGTTGATAATCCCGAATGGGAAACTAACACCTTTGAATGGCACAAAGATTATATTGGCACCCATACGGCAGCATCAACCGTTGGTGTTGCAATCGGTCCATATGAACAAAAGTTTACGATGACGAGTAATCTTCCTCCTTTACTAGAATCCTATGGTGGGGTAGCTGATTTTGCTTGGCTCTTTGGATCTCTTAATCTTTCTACCAAATTATTCGAACGGGAAGATGCTGTTGATACTGTCTGGTTATGGGATCCTTTCAGGGCCATGCTTACCTGGAATCTTCCCTGGAATATTCGCCTTGGCCAGGAATATATATATAACTTGGAAGATGAAGAGCATTCACGTCTCCATTTTACAGGCTCTTTTTATTATTTATCGGCTTATTATACTCTTACTAACGAGGTGCCGTATAGACTTGAACCTGGTCAGGGATGGGTGCTTGATGGCGAAACAAAAGAGTTTATACCCTCTGCCGCAGGGGTGTCTTTTAATAACTCCTCAAAGCCTCTAAATTTGTATTCCTGGCATAATCGCATATATTTGCAGGGAAGGCTTTCTAGTGACCTTAAATTTAGCTTGTTACGTTTAACCGACAGTAGCTTTACTTTTTCACCATCTATTGTTCTAAAAATTCACGAGTTTCTTGATATTACCTTTAGTGCAACTTCGTCGAACGAAGTAATTGCCCGCTACTTTCAGGAATGGATGGATCTTCCCGCGCCGTTACCGGGTGAGTCAAATCTCTTTGTTGACCTTTTTAATTCTTTTAATTTCTTTGATGATCAGGCTCGATCAGAATCAGGTTTTAAGTTAAAAAGCCTTAATCTTGAATTGACTCACTACTTACATGATTGGACTATGAACTTAAAAACATCCATTACGCCGGAACTAAAAACAGAAGGAAATGTGTATCGATATGAGTTTATTCCCGAGATTTCTTTTGTTGTCCAATGGAAACCAATTTCTGATATAAAGACAACAGTTAGTTCAAAAGAAGGCGTTTTTGCCCTTAATCAGGAAGACGAAGATGAATTGGACTAATATACATAGCTTGACGGTTTCATCAGGTTGTATGTACACTTTATCAAAGAGGTTTATTTGGACACTGGGTATACTATAGTAGTGGAGAGTCAGGACGCCCTGGTTAATATTTGTGGGGCAAATGACGGGAATCTGAGGGTAATTGAGCAGTACCTTGGTGTTCCGGTTTTATCACGAGGAAATGAGCTAACCGTAGCCTCTTCGGATGCGGATGTTTGCCGACGATTCCAGCTGTTAATTGATGCCGCGCTCACTAATGATGAATACCCTCAGGTAGGCGAAGATAGGATTTCCGCCTTAATTGCAGGGGTTCATTCAAACGAAGATGGGGCCTTTAAGGATATCTTGATCAGAATTCCCCAAGGTCTTCGTGCCGTGTATCCAAAAACGCCAAATCAAGCAACTTTTATCCGTGCTCTTGAGCGCAATGATATTGTCCTTTGTTCAGGGCCTGCAGGTTCAGGAAAAACCTATATTGCCGTTGCACAGGCACTTAAGCTTGTTTTGTCTCGGGAGGTGCGTAAAATGGTACTAACCCGACCTGTTGTTGAAGCAGGAGAAAATCTGGGATTTCTTCCTGGTGATCTTGAACAAAAAATCAATCCATATTTGAGACCTCTTCATGATGCAATTGAGTCTCTTTTATCTGCACA
>CAYWHV010000626.1:0-1807 GCA_964458045.1 uncultured Methanospirillum sp. | reverse complement strand
CCAGGACCATCCCGCCGCTTCCGTACGAGTAATCGTCGATCTGCCTGTAGGAGCCCTCTGCGAAATCCCTGATGTCCAGGACTTCGACTTCAAGCTTTCCCTTTGCTATCCCGCGTCCGAGGACGCTCGCGCCGAGATAGGCGCGCATAAGGTCAGGGAATGCCGTTATTATGGTTATTCTCATCTCAGTCCCAGAGGCCCTCCGGTACGGTCACCAGCATTATGCCCGCTTCGGTGTCCACACTTCTTATTGCTTCTGCAAGAGCGGGGATGGGTTTCATCTGTCCCTCCGCCGTTCTTACAAGATAGACATCGTTGCTTCCGGTCCGGATCACTTCTTCAAGGATCCCGAGTTCCTTTTCTGAGGTGGTGTCAAGCACCCTGATGCCTATGATATCGTCGATCCAGTATTCATCTTCGGAAAGCTCTGTGCGTTCATCTTTCGATACCGTAATGACGCTTCCCTTGAAAGCTTCAGCCGCGGTCCTGTCAGTGACATCTGAGATCTGAAGGAATAAAGTATCCTTGCCCTCATATGGAACTATTTTTTTGACACTGACAGTCCGGTTCGGTACGCCCGGTTTTTCCAGGGTGAGTTTTTTCATTTTGAAAAAACGTTCGGGATGATCGGTCAGGGGGAGTATCAGCATAGTTCCGCCGACTCCGTGTACCCCGACTATCTTGCCGATGGCCACCCTTTCTTTCGGCCGTGCCTCACTCTTCTTCGACATCTACATCGACCTTTTCACCGGATTTGACCGACGCGGCCTTGGCTACGTGGCGGATGGCGTTGATGGTGGATCCCTTCTTGCCAATTACCCTGCCTATGTCGTCCTCGGCCACCCGTATGGTCAGCAGGATGGCTCCGGAGTCGCTCCGATCTTCTCTGATCTTGACCTCGTCAGGTTTTGTTACAAGCCTTCGAACTATCAGGTCTACCAGTTCAATGTAATCATGCATAACTATCGACCGCCCTATTCTGCTGCCGGAGCATCAAAGACCCCGGCCTTTTTGAGCAGTATCTTGGCTGTGTCGGAAGGGGAAGCCCCGTTCTTCAGCCAAAAAGCCGCACGCTCTCCGTCAACTTTCACCTCTGCAGGATCTGTCAGACGATTGTAGGTCCCGAGTATCTCTATGAAGCGGCAGTCTCTTGGAGAATGAGAATCGGCTACCACCAGGCGATAGAAAGGAGCCTTCTTTTTCCCGTGACGGGAAAGACGGATACGAACTGCCATTTGCGCAAACACCTCCTGTTTGTAGGGTTCCTCGGTGATTTGATTTTCACTTCCTGTACGTTATATGGGTGAAAATCAAATGACTGAGAAACCCAAAGTTATCTTTTTGAAATCGGAAACCCGATAAAAAGCTCGTTTGTAGATTGTGCAAAGACGGCTGAGCTATTGCTTAGCCATGTCCTAAAAACTACTGCTTGCCCGCCCTTACAGGCGGCTCTTACTTAAAAAATCCCCTCCGGCCTCCGCCGAAGCCGCCCATTCCGCCCATGCCGGGGGGCATCTTAAAGCCTTTGCCGCCGGCGGCCATCTTGCCTATGCCCTTCATCATGCTCTTCATCTGCTCGAACTGCGCCAGGACCTGGTTGACCATCTGGACTGTAGTGCCTGAACCCTCGGCTATCCTTCTGCGGCGGCTTACCTTTATGATCTCCGGGTTCCGTCGCTCCCTGATCGTCATCGAGAGGATGATCGCCTCAGTCTGCTTCATCCTTTTCGGGTCTATGTTCGCATCCTTGAGAGCCTTGTTTCCTCCCGGGATCGGGAGCATTTCCAGCACCTTTTCGAGTGGTCCC
>CAYWHV010000625.1:0-1812 GCA_964458045.1 uncultured Methanospirillum sp. | reverse complement strand
GGTCCACAACACTGCAGGCAACGGTCCATGCCCCCTTTGGTGACCTGAACCCGGCAGCAATAAATGATCCGATCTGGCGGGAGACGGTCAGGCAGCTCTCGGAGTGCATCAGGCTCTCAGCAGAGATAACCGACCGGGTGACGATCCATCCAGGCTACCTCTCCTGCACCGGGAAACTGGTTCCTGAAAAGATCTGGCAGCTGCAAAAAGAGGCCATGCGGGAGGTCGGAAAAGCCGCAACTGAATACGGGGTTGTTGCCTGCCTTGAGAACATGCCTGACATTCATGACTTTCTCTGCCGATATCCTGAGGAGATACAGGGGATCATAGAAGATATTGAAGGGGTCTCCATGACGATAGATTTCGGTCATGCACATACCATGGGGAAGGTGAACGATTTTATCAAGGTGCTGAAATCCGCCTCCCATGTCCATATCCATGATAACCACGGGAAATCTGACGAACATCTTGCCATCGGAGAAGGCACTATAGACTGGAACAAGCTGTCAAAAGCCCTTCTCAGAGACTACCACGGGGTTGTCGTGGTAGAGGGGAGATCCATTCCGGAAGCGAAACGATCCCTGGCTCAGGTCCGGAGGTGGACATAATAGCCGGAGAGACCCTGCAGATCTATTTCCTTGGAACGTCCGGGGCACTTCCCACCATAACCCGGAATCTTCCCTGTATTCTTTTAAAATGGGGGTCTCATGACCTGATCTTTGACTGTGGGGAGGGGGCCCAGCGGCAGATGATGAAAGCGCGTGCAGGGTTCTCTCCTGAAGTTATCTTTATATCTCACTGGCATGCAGACCATTTTCTCGGAGTAATCGGCCTTCTTCAGACAATGTCCTTTAACGGGCGGGAGCAGCCACTAACGATTGTCGGCCCGGATTGTGTGCATGAGATGGTGGACGATATCAAAGGGTTATGCAGGACAAAACTCGGATTCCCGGTTGAATCGCAAAAGGTCAGGGCAGGTGATCTGCTCATTTATGAAGGATACTCAATCCGGGTCTTTGGAGCAGATCATGGCATTCCCGGGGTTGGGTACATCTTTGAAGAGAATATGAGACCCGGGCGGTTCAACCGGGAACGGGCCATTGAACTTGGTATCAGGCCAGGACCCCTCTTTGGAAAACTGCAGCGGGGATCACCGGTTACCGTCACCACTGATAGCGAAGAACGGGTCATTACTCCTGACATGGTGATGGGCCCTTTAAGACCGGGTAGAAAAGTCATCTATACCGGGGATACGAGGCCGGTTCTTTCAGAACTTGCAGATATCGGGGAGGATGCAGACCTCCTCATCCATGATGCAACGTTTGACCATCAGGAAGAAGAACGGGCAAAAGAGTTTATGCATGCAACTGCGGCAGAAGCAGGTATTGTTGCTCATACCCTGAAGGCTCACCGACTTGCTCTCTTCCATTTCAGCACCCGGTACACGTCAACAGACGCCCATATCTCTGATGCAAAAACCCATTTCTCAGGAGAGATCCTGGCTCCTGATGATCTTTTTGTTTTTGATGTCCCATTCAGGGATGATTGAATTTTTTTGTCCCGGGAAAATTGTGCTCCGGCCCGGGATTTTCGAATGACAGATCTCCTGAAATAGGAGAAAGGATGATACTATCAATACTCATATGAACCGCTTCAAAAACAGGAGCGGTATTCTTCTGACGCGAAACGTTACATTCCGCCTTCAATGGAGCAGAATTTACGTAAATTCCTGCTGCCGGCTGACGGGCCGGATCTCACTCTGGTGAATAGTATGTCAACAGGAACAGAGACAATAGTTTACAGCCTTGGCGA
>CAYWHV010000624.1:0-1817 GCA_964458045.1 uncultured Methanospirillum sp. | reverse complement strand
CGCAAACGTATGGGGGGTGTCCTTATACAGTTGTATTACCCGGTAAAGTTGTCTAATAGTAAGCTTGTGATCTCATAATCATTCTCATCAATATGGCAATATCAAATAAAGGGCTGGTATATTGGCATTCCGACATTGAATCTCAGAAAACTCCCAAATTTATATATTTCTTTATAAAAACTATGGAAGTATAGGTTTCGTCATTCAAATATCTTATCACTCATAGATAGTTTTTCAAAGAGTAAGATCGGGTCAAGCCCGACCCTTTTTAAAAGAGTTGTTGCCAACTTTTCCTGTTTCTGGTTACATTTACTTCGGTATGCTGATGAACAAGAATATTTCTCAGACCAGCAATATCCTGCCATGGGATGTTGTGATTCCTATCTTTGATGTGATCTGAAAGCCTCTGGGTTGTTTCAGCGAGGATTTGTAATTTTCTGATCACTGCATCCTGAGTCTTGTCATCGGATAAAAAATAATCATATCCGTCCTTTGTGTATTCACGAATTTTTTTAATATATTCATCTATCAGGATGAGATAATATCTATCATCCTTCATAGGGATATTGCCTCATGAAGAATCTTATCTTTAATATACCAGTGAAGACACTCCGGTTCAACGATGTCAATTTTTATTTGAAGGAAGTCTTCCAGTTCCCTGATGAGTGCCACCTGGTCAAGGAGGTTTCTGCTCGCATCAATATCTGCAAGAATATCGAGATCGCTATCCTCTGTTTGTTCCCCTCTTACAAATGATCCAAAAATCCGGATATTATCTGCTCCGTGTGATTTTGCAATTGAAATAATTTCATTCCGGTGACTCAGAATTTCCTTCAAGGATCGGATTTTTTCATCTTTTCTCATACGGTTTCTGTATATTTTCAATTATTATCAAAATTTTCAGGAATAGTCCATACATATTGCACAATAATCATCTCTTAATCAAGCCATCGCAATTTTTCTAATTGATGGTCAATTTATTTCTGATATGTTTCTATTGTGTTTTGTCATAAAAAATATTTTGATATCTCTGTATTCATAATGTCCCAAAAGGGCAGTCTGGTTGGTTTACTTTGAACTTCGGAATATCTTAACTTAAAAATTCTGTGTTCGCTGCATAACTAAAATTTACCGCCCATAATGCTGTGTTGGAAGTAATGAATCATGCCCTATTCAATGTCGTGTCTGATCGTCAAGCAACAGGAACGGGTTTATCCGGACAGATAAGTTACTGAATCTCCTCTCCCGTGTATGACCAGATATACTGGATTGAACGGGTGATGGCTACGAACTTTTTTTTGCTTCTCCCGGAGTAGGGAGGAAGCCAGATACTGACTCAAAAAAAAAGTGTATTCTGGTGAAATCAGCGGTTATTATCCCCTTTTCCTGGCCTGGTTTGAATACAATGCCCCGATTCTTTACGGCGGTATATAGCCCCGGCAGGTCAGAACACATTTTTCGTTATGCCTGGAAAAATTCTCTCGCTGCTTTTATTGTGAATACCACAACGTTCCGAAGAGTTTCTCCATATAATCTGGTGCAAATCCCGTCCATGGCTTAAATAGTCTCTATTTAACCGTACTTCACAAAGATCTATGCAGGGAAAACAATTTCCATAGCTGCATGGTTTAGGTAAGTTTCACCATATGACCAGGGGTGTATGCATACTATGCACAGCTATGCACCGGTTATGCACACCGGTGTGCATAGCAAATAACCTTAATATTCTCTATAAATTTAAAAATGGGTAAAATTACATGACTTAGTAGTATTGTTTGCACACTTTTCATGATCGTACAAGAGAGCTCTGTTATCTT